>NZ_JBXAYE010000001.1:300000-394577 GCF_056782135.1 Dellaglioa sp. CoH-56-MRSF-11
ACTGTTTTTGCACCATGTTTTTTGAAAAAACTTTTGGCGATTTCCATCTTTTCAGGGGGGATTCTTTTTTTAAAGAAAGGTAATTTATTTAAATGTCGACCAATTTCAAAATTCACGGCATCTCCAGAGAGTGCGGCAAAAAAGAATATTGGGACTAATACCCGAATATCAATGGTATCTGTTGAGTAGGCGGCAATGGAACTAGTGAAAAAGAGTAGCGACTCACCAGGTAGAAAAGGAAAAACAACAAGACCTGTTTCGGCAAAGATAAGTACAAAAAGAATTAAGTAACTCCAGTTACCTAAAGTCTGGAAAAGAGGTCCTAAATAATTTTCGAAATGGGTGAAGAAAAACCAAGCTTGTTCGAACATTGTCAGGCCCTCCAATCGTTTTAGTCTTACTCATTATATTAAACTGAAATTAAAAAAAAGGCTATTATTTTAACTGATATTTAGCTTTTATTAAGATTTGTCTCACTATAAGAGGTCACCAGTGTTAAACAGGTTTCGATACTGGTATACTAGATATATTAAATTTTTGGAGGTCAATATGACTAGACACACTTTAATTGCAGGAATGACAACTTTAATTGGTCTAATTATTGGGATTGTGATAAGTAAAATTGCTGTCGCAACATTAATTGGATTAGCTGTTGGAATCGTAGTTGACCAATTCCTACCAAATAAGAAATAAGTTCAATTAGTTGCCTATTTGAGTTGATTATAAAAAAATGATACACTATTAGGCCTAATAAAATCATGTAAAGTGGGGTATTGAGAAATGGCTGATGAAATTAAAATCGAAGAACAAGCACATCTTGATGATGTTATTGTTAAAATAAAAGATGCTGAAGTTAAACGTCAAAATGAAATAAAGTACGCTGAAAGTGAAGCACGATCGATTAATGGCGAATTTACAAGTGATGTTCATATCAATACGACAACATACACTGGAATGATTGATACAGCAATGTCTGTTCGTCAGCAACAACAGTTATTAGCTGAACGTGAAACGAGTTGGAAAAACGCAACTTCTCGTTTAGACATTTTAAAGAAATTAGAAAAGAAACCTTATTTTGCACGTTTAAACATTCAAGAAGGAACTAATAAAAAAGAAACAATCTATATTGGCTTGGGCTCTTTTGCTGATCGACCTGAACACTTTATGGTTTATGATTGGCGTGCACCCATATCGAGTGTTTATTACGATGGCGGACTAGGTGATGTCACTTACCAAACTCCTGATGGTGATCAAACAGTAGATGTTTCATTGAAACGTCAATTCGTAATTGAAGATGGCCAAATTGAAACGATATTTGATACTGATGAAGCTGTTGGTGATCAGATGTTATTAGACGTCTTGAATGATTCTGCTGATACAAAGATGAAGAGTATCGTAACGACGATTCAGAAGGAACAAAATCAAATTATTCGAGATGTAAAAGCTGAATTATTATTTGTTCAAGGTGCAGCTGGTTCGGGTAAAACCTCAGCTGTATTACAACGTGTGGCTTACTTGCTGTACCGTTACCGCGGTAATTTAACAGCTAGTCAAGTTGTTTTATTCTCACCTAATCAATTATTTAATGATTATATTGATCAAGTGTTGCCAGAACTTGGTGAACAAAATATGGTTCAAATGACTTATTTCCAATATGCATCAAGACGTTTACCAAATATGCAAGTTGAAACGTTACAAGAACGCTTTGAAGAAGACAATGCGCCTGCTAAAAAACGTATTCAAGTTCTGAAAAATAGTTTGGCATTCTTTAATGCCTCAACTGCTTATTCAGAACATTTGGAACAAGCAGACATGAAGTTCAGAGATATTAAATTCAATAATGAAGTCTTTATTTCAAAAGATAAAATAAAAGGTATCTACTATAAATATAATGAAAATTATCATTTACGGACAAGATTAGAAGCAACACGTGAATCATTAGTTAAATTATTGAATCGTCGAATTGAAGCTGAGGCTAAGTTAGAATGGGTTGAAAAAGCAATTCAAGATATGTCTAAAGAACAATTGAATGATTTGTATGGAGACCAAGACCGCGAATTTGCAAGCGGTGATAAAGAAATGCGTTTCTTAACGCGTACTTTAGTTATGCGCCAATTTACAAGTGTGCACAGAGCAATTGTGCGCAATCGATTCTTAAATATCAGTTCACAATATGTGAACTTTTTACACAATGTGCCTAAGTATCTTAATTTGAGTGACTATAATGTTACTGTAGAAGAATGGCAAGCAGATGTGGCTGAAGTTGTGTCACGTTTAAAAAATCGTCAAATATCGATGCATGACGTTACGCCATACTTATACTTATTTGATCGTATGACGGGTAAGCATGGTGAAACAGATGTCCGTTACGTCTTTATTGATGAAATTCAAGACTACACGGCATTTCAATTAGCTTTCTTGAAGGAAGGGTTCCCAAGAGCTAAGTTTACACTGCTTGGTGATTTAAACCAGGCTATTTTCACAAAAGAAAATAGTAAGAGTTTACTATCAGAATTGGGACATTTATTCCCAGCTGATAAAACCAAAGTCGTGCAATTGACGAAATCATATCGTTCAACACAACAAATCACAGATTTCACAAAAGAAGTGTTGATAAATGGTGAATCAGTGACGTCATTTAACCGACAAGGTGACTTACCCACAATGACTGTGGATAATAATTCTGATAAATTAGTTCACGATTTAGAAAAACAAGTACAACAAAATGTGGATGATCATCTAACAACGGCAATCATCGCTAAATCATTAGCTGAATGTACAGAATTGTATGAACAATTACAAGCCGAGGGCGTGCCAGTTACATTGATTAAAACGGAAAATCAACGTTTGGCCGATGGAACGATTATTGTGCCAGCTTTCCTAGCTAAAGGTTTGGAATTTGATGCGGTTGTTATGTGGGGCGCTTCAAAGATTAACTATCATGAAGAAGACGAGCGTCAATTAGTTTATACGATTTGTTCAAGAGCAATGCATCGACTAACTGTTTATGCTGAAAAAGAATTATCACCATTATTTGACCATGTTTCAAAAAGTTTATATAGTTTAAAATAAGCTATGGAAGAAATGACCTATTGCGGAAACTGATAGGTCATTTTTATTAGAGGATTGTTAAAATGGATAAACAAATGAATTATTATAAAATTCCAAGGGATGAATGGCGTGGCTTTTATAAAACGAAACAGATTGATTTGTCACAACAAAAATTGAATGAAATTCAATCTGTTAATGATAAGATATCAGTTCAAGATGTGCAGGAAATTTACATGCCATTGGTTCATTTATTAAATATGACATTGTTGGGTAAGCAAGATTTGCAATCAAAAAAAGCAGATTTTCTAGGAATTAAAGATCAAAAATGGCCTTTTGTGATTGGAATTACGGGTAGTGTTGCAGTGGGTAAAAGTACAACGGCACGTTTGTTGCAATTATTACTCACAGCGTTATACCCAACAAAAAAGGTTCAAGCAATTACAACGGATGGCTTTTTATATCCTAATGAAACACTAATTCACCAGAATATCTTGGACCGTAAAGGTTTTCCAGAAAGTTATGACATGGAAAAACTAATTCTATTTTTAAACGACGTGAAAAGTGGTCTGAAAACTGAAGCACCAGTATATTCACATGATAGTTATGATATTGTACCTGGAATGGTACAAACAATTAATCAACCAGATATTTTGATTGTTGAAGGGATTAATGTTTTACAATTACCAAGTAACCAACAATTGTATGTTAGTGATTTCTTTGATTATTCAATTTATGTTGATGCTGATGCTGACTTAATTGAAAAATGGTATTTGGAACGTTTTGGTGTTCTTTTGAACACCTCTTTTCAGAAACCTGGAAATTACTATTATGATTATGCGATTGGTAACCACGATGAAGCATTTAAGTTGGCACGTAATGTCTGGAAAACCGTGAATTTAAAGAACTTACAAGAGTTCATTTTACCAACCAGAAATCGTGCTGATCTTATTTTAGAGAAGACAGATGAGCATCGAATTAATACCGTTTATTTACGCAAATATTAGAAAATAGAGATATTTTCACAGATTTTCATGAAAATTAAATCAAACGATTGACCAAGTGGGTTTCAATCAGTAGAATAGACGTAATAAGAAACTAAAAAATATGAAGAGGTGACTATTTTTGGCCAACGTTAGCATGCAAGATTTCGACAAAATTATCGTTCTTGATTTTGGTAGTCAATATAATCAATTAATTACTCGTCGTGTACGTGAATTCGGAATTTATTCTGAATTGTTATCACACAAGATTAGTGCAGCCGAAATAAAAGAGATTGCCCCTAAAGGTATCATTTTTTCTGGTGGCCCAAATAGTGTTTATGATGAAGATGCACTCAGAGTAGATCCTGAAATCTTTGAATTAGGTATTCCTATCTTAGGTATCTGTTACGGTATGCAACTAATGGCATATACAATGCCAGGTGGTAAAGTTGAAAGTGCAGATAACAAAGAATATGGTAAGGCTGAAATTGAGGTTACTAATCCAGAAGGAACTTTATTCAAAGGATTACCAGCTGAACAAACAGTTTGGATGAGTCATGGTGACTTAGTAACAGAAGTTCCTGATGGTTTTACATCAGTTGCAACTTCTGTTAACTGTCCTATTTCTGCAATGCAAAATCTTGATAAGAAATTCTATGGCCTTCAATTCCATACTGAAGTTCGCAACACTGAATTTGGGGATGACATTTTACGTCGTTTCGCATTTGATGTTTGTGAAGCTGAAAGTAACTGGTCAATGGCTGATTTTATTGATTTACAAATTGCTAAAATCCGCGAAACTGTTGGTGATAAAAAAGTCCTTCTTGGTTTATCAGGTGGGGTTGATTCTTCAGTTGTTGGTGTTTTATTGCACAAAGCAATTGGTAACCAACTAACAAGTATTTTCGTTGATCATGGTTTACTTCGTAAAAATGAAGCTGATCAAGTTATGGAAATGCTTGGCGGTAAATTTGGCTTGAATATCATTAAAGTTGATGCTCAAGAACGTTTCTTAGGTAAATTAGAAGGAATTTCTGATCCTGAAACGAAACGTAAAACAATTGGTAATGAATTCATCCGTGTCTTTGATGATGAAGCTACTAAGTTAAAAGGAATTGACTTCTTGGCTCAAGGAACACTTTACACTGATGTGATTGAATCTGGGACAGATACTGCCCAAACAATTAAATCTCATCATAATGTTGGTGGCCTTCCTGATGATATGCAATTTAGCTTAATCGAACCATTGCGAACATTATTCAAAGATGAAGTTCGTGAACTTGGCGAAAAAATGGGTATGAGTGAAGAATTAGTATGGCGTCAACCATTCCCAGGCCCTGGTCTTGGAATTCGTGTTCTTGGTGAAATTACTGAAGAAAAATTAACAATCGTTAGAGATAGTGATTTAATTTTACGTGAAGAAATTAAAAATGCTGGTCTTGATCGTGAAATCTGGCAATACTTTACTGTCTTACCGGGCATTAGAAGTGTTGGTGTGATGGGCGATGGACGTACTTATGACTACACAGTTGGTATCCGTGGTGTTACTTCAATTGATGGTATGACTGCTGATTTTGCTAGAATCCCTTGGGATGTCTTACAAAAAATCTCAGTCCGTATTGTAAACGAAGTCGCACATGTTAACCGCATCGTGTATGATATTACGAGCAAGCCGCCTTCAACAATCGAATGGGAATAGCGATGTAGGCCAATTTGAGCTAGAAAGAGTGATACAGAGGCATTTTGGATTTGCTCAAGGCAGCTCAAACTCCGCCAACTCCGCCAAAAAAATATGGTGCTCCGCCGAAACTCCGCCTAATTATGGTGGACAATCAATCGAAAACTCATTTAAGACTGCTAGAACTTACTTGGTTCTGGTGGCCTTTTTTAGTCTGGCGGAAAAATGAACTTGCGAGAATACACAGTAGAGTGCTTGGTATTTATGGGCTTAGGATATATAATTAAATAAGTTATTAATACTGTGGGGGGAAAGGCATTGGAGTCAGAAAATTTTGAATTACTGGAAAACACAGATATTACAACTTTCTTGATTGACCGACCGTGGATAACTTACCGAACAAATGCAGATCTTGACGCTCTGGGATCCAGATTTGGTTCTCCAAATCCAGAAGGTTCAAACAGATTACGCCGAATGAGTTCGATAATCAGTGCAACTCATGCAAATGATCGAACGGCTTCTTTATTATCGTTTCTATTTTCACCAGCACAGTTGCGACCGGTGATTAATGAGTATCTTTCTGGAAGTCAGTTTTCGCAACTGAAGGAAATTGATAACTTTATTCTGGAAGGCCTTACTGGTGATGAATCTAAGGACATCCTGATTGTAGCAGACGCAATTAAGCAGCGCGTAATCAGAGAGATAAACGCCATTCTTCTCTACAGCAACTTAAAACTCGTATCTAGTGGTAATTCGTGGGAAATTATCGCAGCAGATGAGAATGTAAAAGTCCTCGTGCCGATCAAGAGGATCAATTCAGGATACATTTCAGAGTTGTTGGCGCAGGGACAAGATGACTTGCAGGATAATGATTTTGACAGCGTAGTTACAAAGGCTAGAACACTTATCGAAGAGGTGTTTCTTCAAATATTGTCCGATAACGACGTAAAGTGTAAGCGTAATGGCGATATTGGTCAATATCGTAATTTGGTGGTTAAAACATTGGGAATGAGACCTTCTCGGGAGTGGAATCCACGTATTACGAAAATGATTAGTCACTTAAATGGAATCACCGATTTAATCGCAGAAATGCGCAATAAAGATGGCGATGCACATGCTAGCAATGAACGAGTAAAAATTCAGGCAGCAGAGGCGGAACTACTACTCAATACGTCTGTTAGTCTGGCTACCTACTATCTCAGAGTCAATGACAGACATGTACAGAGATAAAATAATAAATTGGAGTAATGAACGTGAAAAAGCAAACAAACAGTAACCTTCATGTATCACGTGCTGGAAAAACAGATGAGTTTTATACTAATATTTCAATGATTGAAAACGAGCTACGCCATTATCGTGAGTATTTCAAGGATAAGGTTGTGTTTTGTAATTGTGATGATCCAGCCATCAGTAATTTCTGGAAATACTTTCAGATTAACTTTTACATGTTAGGCCTAAAAAAACTAATATCTACGCACTATGAATCCGACAAACCCAGTTATAAATTGGAAATAATTAGACAAGATGACAAGATTGGACAACTTGCATTTTTACCGGATTACGTTGAAACACCACTAACTGGAGATGGCGATTTTCGAAGTCCGGAAGCAATTCAGTTACTTAAAGAAGCCGATATTGTCGTAACCAATCCCCCTTTCAGTCTATTTACTGATTACATCGCACAGTTAAGAGCTTTTCACAAAACATTCCTAGTGATTGGTAATCTCAACGCAATTACCTATAAAGAGGTACTGCCTTTAATTATGGCCAACGAAATTTGGCTAGGGTACAATTCTGGACACTTTTGGTTTAAGGTACCTGAAAGCTATGAGGCGAAGAAAACGGATTTCAAGATTGATGAAAATGGACAAAAATGGCGGAGAATGGGAAACATTTGCTGGTATACCAACTTAGATACGACACAACGTCACGAAAAGCTGACAATCTTCAAGAACTATTCTCCAGAGATATATCCAAAATATGATAACTATGATGCCATTGAGGTATCCCGTGTTGCGGATATTCCTTGTGACTACTTTGGTGTCATTGGTGTGCCAATTACTTACATGACGCGGTACAATCCAGATCAGTTTGAAATTGTTGATGTAAAAAGTTCAGGGCTTTTGTTGACTAAAAAAGATGGCACCGTTAAATCAATGTACAAGAGAGTGTTAATTCGCAACAAGGGAGGCCAAACGCATGCAAATTGAGAAAAAGGATATTCCAGTAAGCCAAATCGTAAACGGATATGTAGATTCCGATGAAGATGGTGTATATGGATATGACGGAAAATTAAATATTCGTCCGGCCTTTCAGCGTGAATTCGTCTACAAACCTAAGCAACGTGATGAAGTTATTAATACCGTCCGCAAGGGGTTCCCACTGAATGTTATGTATTGGGTTGTTGCAGAAGATGGACACTATGAAATTTTAGATGGACAGCAGCGAACAATCTCAATATGTCAATTTGTACAGGGTGATTACTCCATCAATTTCCAGTACTTTCACACGCTCACACAGGAAGAACAGCAGCAAATATTGGACTATCCTCTGACGGTTTATATTTGTACTGGTACAGATCGAGAAAAATTGGATTGGTTCAAAGTGATCAATACTGTTGGGGAACAGCTTACTGCACAAGAACTTAGAAATGCAATCTATACGGGGCCATGGTTGACAGATGCCAAGAAGTACTTTTCGAAATCACAGTGTCCCGCATATCAGATTGGCGGCGACTATTTAAATGGTTCTGCTATTCGACAAGACTTTTTGGAAACCACACTCAAGTGGATCTCGTCGAAACAGGATATTGAGCTTGAGGAGTACATGGCGCAGCACCAGCACGATGAAACGGCAATCGAACTGTGGCTATACTTTCAAAACGTAATTAATTGGACAACCTCTATTTTTCCTAACTATCGTAAGCTGATGAAGGGGATTGAATGGGGGTTTCTATACGATACTTATCATGAGAATACGTATAATCCGGCTACGCTCGAAGCTAGAGTTAGCGAGCTGATAGAGGACGAGGATGTTACCAAGCAGAAGGGGATATTTGAGTACGTGCTTGGCGGGCCAGAGCGCGTATTATCAATTCGGGCATTTAAGCCTAAGGACAAGCGAGCAGCATACGCAAAACAGAATGGAATCTGTCCGGTATGCGGCAAGCATTTTGAGTACGACGAGATGGAGGGCGATCATATTACTCCTTGGTCTCAAGGTGGGCATACAGTACTCTCCAATTTGCAAATGCTGTGCAAAGACGACAATCGAAAAAAATCCGGAGTATAATGCCAAGGAGCTAATATGGTACGAATAGATATGAGCACTGTAGCCGCGAGGGAAAAAGCATTCGGCGAATATGGAGATACGGTCTGGTTTATCTACAGGGTGTTTTCAGAAAGACTCAAGCGGCGTATGAAGGAGCAGGGCGTATCCAAATATCAAACTGCTGGGTTCAAGAATGCAAAAGAGTATAATGAGGCTCCAAGTTACCAACACGAAGTAAGTTATTCGATGGTTGACTCCATAACCGCACCTATTCCCCGATTGGATACGCGTCAGAATCCTTATCTAGTGCCTTCTTCCAAGTACTATCTACGATTTGTAGATACCTTGAATTTTAAGGATGTGTATGAGTGCATTTGGGGGTCTAATTATGAAATTAGAAACTATCTGCCTAATGTATTTGAGTCAGTGTGTAATGAAGCGCAATTCCAAAATAACCGACTAGGTAGCCTTATTAATGATATAAAGCAGACACAGCCTCTTAGGATTCCGAACAATACGATTCAACAAATATATGAAGGAATAAAAAGCGACTTGCTGAATGAGTGGGACAAATTCACAAGAGTTCGGAATCAAGAAACGAAAATAGCGACAGTAATTGACTTCGAAAGTAGTGCTGATAACGAAAGCATTGCCGCAGGAATCCCACTAATAGATAAGATTGATTCTGGCGGTGTCTCGAGAGAAGGGTTAGGTGAGGTTCTCGAACTTAAGCAACTTGGTGAACCATTAAAAAGATTTGTTGATTATCGGGTAACACCGCTGATAATGAATCGGTTTCTCCAACAAATATCAAAATAGTCACTTAGGGCGAAGTTTTAAAAACTTCGCCTTTTTTGATACACATCTTTTCCGATACGTCAATACCCGGTTTTTCGGGTGTCAAGACATTGGCGAAGCCTGATATATATATTGGGCGTAATTGAAGATAAGATGTAGTCAATCAAAGGCCTTTGATAAAAGTTAGTCTATTAAAACTGTGTTGGATGTTTATCCAGAAAAGGAGAAATGCATGAAACTAGCCAAGGTCAAACTTTCAGAAGTTGAAATTAGCAACGTTGAGAAGCCAAAAGCAGCTCGCGTGGTATCGGTATCAAAAAGTCCGCGCTACGCAGATAACGGTGATCCAATCAACGGATCGGTCGCAAAGGTAGTATGCCACATAGTAGATGCTGAACTTGCCAAAACATTGGAGAAATCTGGCGACGGGGTAGAGGACTTAAAGACGTATGCACTGGAACTTGTTGGGGATGAGAAGGATCTGCTGGAAATTTCTGAGGCAGAACTTTTGGGCACAGAGATTGAATTGAAAGACGCCAAGGTAATGCTTAAGTGGAGCGCGGGGCGTACTAGTGGCTGGCGTGACGTGAAGCTTGTTATGAATATTAGCGATGGGAAGTAGGCGTAGGTATGAGTGAAAAAAAGAAGCTATCTGTTTGGGCGTACTTGAATGAAGCTCAATATTGTCTCACGAACCGTGACGCATTCGATGTTAAAAGAATTGAGTCTTTGATTGCAGCTGCGTACAGAATTTTTACCGGCCAGCAAGTAGGAGACTTTGAAGAGGAGTTCTTGAATGATAAAAAACGCAAGGGAAACAATTAGCAGATTTTTGCCAGTCTCTACGCATACTGCGAAGCTGAGCATCTATGAATCCATTGATGAGGTTGATCAACGCAAGCAGGTACGGTCAAGATTATTGTTTAAGGTCTGGGCATGTGTTACAGTGCTAATCATTCTCTGGAGCTGCGCTAAGTGGACGTGGGCTAAAATAATTGGCCAAAAATCGGAATTAGATCTATGGCCAATTATCCTGATGCTTGGACTACTTGGAGTAGTTGTGTCTCTTGCTGGGGCTTGGAGATATCTCCACAGTAGATATTCGCCAGTTGAACGTTGGAAGATGGAACGTTTGCTTTGGCAATTTTCGGAAAACGTTAATTTGATTAAGCAAGGCGTGACTGGCCATGTCGCATACGTAAGATGGGGATATGTGGTCTCGAATGATGAAGTTAAGATCACGCTACTAACGGGTGGCCGTGTCAGCTCGGATTTCGAAGCGGATATTGGACGCCGCCTGGTTGCATTCCTCACCAAGGAGACGACAGCTTACTGGGAAATTCGTGATAAGAAGTCTGGAAACGGCATTATCGAAATTAACCTAACTCACAATAAGGATGAGCGAATTACAATCAACCGTTTGGACGCGTTGCAGACAAGCGAAAAGATCAATATTCAATTGACTGGCAGAATGTCGCTAACATCTAAACAGCCGATGGGGTTGATAGTCGGTCCAACAGGAACGGGGAAAACTAGTTTGCTAAAGGGCCTGATTATATCCTTCTTGGTAAATAATCCCGATAATGTCGTGTATACGATCGATGGTAAGGCAGCGTTCTTGGGTCAGTCGATGAAGCGTATTGGTAAGGTTGCCATGAATACGGAAGAGGCAATTCAGCTCGTTGACGAATTGTGCAAAATCATGGATCAGCGATACAAGGAGCTAAATGCAGATCCCGATGATGAGCGGGATATTACGCATTGCGAAAAATTTCATCAGGGTACGATTCTCCTTGTTGTCGATGAGCTACTGTCGCTGGTTGCAAACATGAAGGCTGAGGATCAGCAGAGGAAAACAGCCGACAAACTATATCCCCAATTCAACGCCAAACTGTTGTCCTTGATTACAAAGGGACGGCAGAGTTCTATCTCGGTTATTGTAGCGGGGCAAATGATGCCTGCGTCTGCGCTCCCAACAGAGGCCAGGAGTTCGCTAGGGATGCGGATCAGCTTAGGTAGAACGTCGCCTCAGCAAGCTCAGGAGGTGTTTGGAGAGAGTCACCATGATTTACCGTTAATTGATGCAAAAGAATTTGGTGGTGTCATTTGGCTGGATGGTTTGAATTGGGATGGGCCAAAAGCATTTTTACCGCCAAAATATGATGAAGATAAACTGCCGTTTAAAGCAACACTTACAATGCTTGCTGGTAGGCGTGGCGGTGGCGGAACGCCACAAGCTGCGACTGCCAGCGAGGACTTGCCTGTTACTTGACATACAGGCAAGATAAGCTGAAAAAATGAGCAAGAATAGCGGTGAGTATGAGTACAACGCCAAAGTTATTACATTTGAAGATCATATCGAAATTGTGAAATATGGCGTGCCAAGGGTTCACAAATCTCCAAAATTATTGAAAAATCCAGAGTCGAATATGCCTATAAATGTGTCATATAGTGATGAAACCCAACTCGTGCAGCAGGCATTTAGGATTAAGAGAAAGGTGAAATACTATCTAGAGGCAAATTCGTTCAATTTGTTTTGGACGCTTACGTTTGATGACTCGAAGGTGAATGCAAAGAACTATGAGTATGCACGAAGGCGGCTGCGTGCTTGGTTGAAGTATCAGCGCGAAAAGTTCGGTAGGTTTGACTACCTATTTATTCCTGAACTTCATCCTTCATCGGGTAGAATTCATTTTCATGGCGTTACTGGCGGACTTGCCCCACCTTTAACGCCTGCACGTTACCCCAAGAGTCAGCGGCTAATTAAGAAAAAGGGATTGCAGATATACAATGCAGATAGCTGGGAAAAGGGTTTTAGTACGGTAAGCCATATTGCCGACAAGCGTAAGGCAGCTAACTATATTACCAAATATATAACTAAAGAACTTCTACAAATACCGCACGCATATCATCAACCACGGTACTTTGTGAGCCATGGACTAAAGCAGCCGACTGTGGATTACTGGGATCTAGATGAAAGTTATTTCGCAATTTTTAGACCGAATTTTGTTGTTGGGCACTTGGACAGCCCAGATAGTGCGCTGGAAACAGATGTAGCAATTTACCAGATTGATATTACGAGCGATGGCAAGTTAGCGCAGGACAACGATATAAAGACCGTCTGGAAACTAAAAAATACGGTCGATTTTGGGAATGGAGGAGGCCCTTGAATGGAAAACAACACGGTTACGAAGAAAGACCTGATATCGCTTGGTTATCGTGAGAATACTGCTGCTGAATTAATTAGACAAGCAAAGCGGAGCATGGTACAACAAGGATATGAGTTTTATACCAATCGGCGCCTAGGTCGGGTACCGGTTGCAGCGGTTGAGGCAATTATTGGAGCATCCATTCGAAAGGATGCAGACGATGCCAAAGACTAAGTTCGCTGGTGTATACAGTGGCCAAAATGGCCGCTACTACTATGATATACAGTTGGGGGTGGATGAAAGTACCGGAAAAAGAATCCGGAAAAAGAGTCAAAAAGACGCGGATGGCCAGTTGTTCAAGTCAGCGACTGCTGCGCACAGGGAAGTTGTACGACTGAAAGCAGAATTTGATCGCGAGAGCGGCCATACCGTCTATGCGTTAACCTATGGCGTGTACATGCGAAAATCGTATATTCCTGCATACCAAGCTAGCGTACAAAAAGAAACGTTTGAAACGCGTAAGACTTCATTAAACGTCTTCGTACAAAAATTTGGAGATATAGAATTACGAAAGCTAGATGTTAGGCAGGTTCAGGGCTTTAGGAACTGGCTGCTTACAGATGCTGGTTACTCACAGAGCTATGCAAGTTTGGTCTTTGGTATGTTTCGTAAATCGCTGGATTTTGCGGTTGAGATGAATTACTTACCTAGTAATGTGTCAAAGCGTGTTAAGGCGATACCTAAGGGACGTGCTACGGTGCCGTATTGGACTAAGAGTGAGTTTCAAGCTGTACTAAACCAGATTTGTACTAGCGACTACTACGAACACCTGAACTTTGTCATGCTGTATGTTTACTTTATGACGGGTGTTCGTGTTAATGAGGGGATGGCGCTACAATGGGCGGACGTGGACTTCACGCATGCACAATTACGCGTTACTCACATGCTGGTAATCAAGACCAAACAAAATTGGGAACGGCATGACTACACTAAAACTGATAGCGGTTTGAGAACTATCTCCATAGATCGGGATACTTTGAAGGTGCTCCGTGTTTGGAAAAAACGTCAAACTCAGAATGGTTTTGGTAAGCAGGATGATTTTGTCTTTAGCTATGACGGAAGCCCGATGCTGAAATCAACGCTCATGCGGATAATCCATCGGTACGCCAAGTTGGCCAATGTTCACCCGATACAAGGGAAAGGACTTCGGCATAGTCATGCTAGTTACTTGATTAATGAGTTCAATGTATCAGTGCTTGTTCTGTCTAAACGGCTGGGGCACTCATCCCCGGAAATTACGTTAAGGCACTATGCGCACATGTATGTTGGTGCAGATAAGGAACTAGCACAGATGATGTCAGGTCATATAACCTATGCAGCACCAAAGGAATCTAAGGTGAAGTTTAATGGTAATCAGACTGTTGCTCCGCCGCAGCTCCGCCAATGAATAATAAACTGGCATAAATGCCGTTGTAACAACGATTGTAATCGACCGTTATAATTGAATGGGAATAAGCTTAAAAATGATAATCCTTTAGTATAAGGATTATTTTTTTTGCATGAAAGTAATCACAATCGTTTAAATAATTTTGAATCCTTGATTTAATGATGGATAATGATAAGCTAACAGTAAGATTGATATAAAAGGAGATTAACTATGATTTGGTTATGGATACATTTGATTACTTGGGTTGTGATAGCGGTTCTAGTGGCGCTCACAATTTTTACAAATACTAATACAAAAATTTATCAAATGATTACGAGACTGGGATATTTGATTTCAATTGCTAGTGGTATTATGTTGCTAGGGTACGCATGGCAAGGAAATCCAATTTTAACGGCCATTAAATTAGTTGTTGCCTTAATATTTATTGGACTAACTGAAATGACCTTTGCACGAAAAAATAAAAAGCAATTAAATAAAAGTATCATCTACGCGGTAGGCATCTGTTGCCTATGTGTGGGTGTTTTAGGATTAATGCTCGCAGGTGGAAGACCTTTTATTTAGACAATAAAATACTACATAATATTTAGGCGAAAATCTAAGTATTATGCGGTGTTTTTATTTTAAACAATTTAAATAAAATGCATTTAATCGATATAATTCTATTTGCTGAGCACTCTAACTTGACTGTGACGTAACAAGATAGTATATATTTATGTATATTGTAAATGTATAAAAAATACTTAATGGGGGTTAATTATTATGAAATCAGTTGTTGTAAAAAAATCAGGTGGCCCAGAAGTACTGGAAATTGTCGAACGCTCAATTCCAAATCCAACTCAAAATAAAACAGTTATAAAGATTCATGCTTTTCCAGTACACCGTTATGAGGTGCTAACTAGAGAAGGTGGATCACCTTCAGTTAAATTTCCGAGAGTAATAGGTGTTGAAGCTGTTGGTGAGGTCTATGAGCCTTCACAGGAAAGTAACTTAGAAAAAGGACAAAAGGTCGTAATTTTTATGGGTGGCCTTGGGCGTGAATTTGATGGTAGTTATCAAGAATATGCTTTAGTTCCTGATAATATCATTTATCCTGTAACATTCAATGGAACTTGGATAGAGTTAGCCAGTTATCCTGAAACTTTCTATACTGCTTTTGGGGCTTTAAAAGCAACACGATTTAAGGAAGGTCAATCTTTATTAATTCGTGGTGGAACTACTGGAGTTGGAATGGCTGCGTTATTGTTAGGAAAGGGATTTGGACTTTCTGTATCTAGTACAACAAGGCAAAACAACCGTAAAGAGTTGCTATATACTTTAGGAGCTAATGAAGTCATATTAGATCAAGATAATCATATTGAAACAAGTAACAAATTTGATGTGATAATTGACGTGGTAGGTACTACAACTGTAGAGGATTCCTTAGCACATCTTAAAACAGGAGGGTTTTACACGTTAGTTGGTCAATTGAGTGGGGAATGGTTATGGAAAGACTTTGACCCGTTCATCAACTTGGCGAATAAGTACGCGACAGTTTTTGATTCATCTAATGTTGATAGTTCTATGGTTAATGAGTTGTTTAATATTATTAATGAAAAACAGTTTCACTTTCCGATTTCTAAAGTTTTTAAACTAGATGATATTCAAGACGCTCATCGCTATTTGATGGAAAAAGACCGTCCAATCGGACAGGTTATTGTTACTAACGACTAGAGTGTCAGATTGAATTATTTAACTAATCTAAAAAAGTAGTTTCTAAGTTTCCAATATTTGGGTTCACTTCACATCTTTAGGTAACTTGTCTTCGGTATTAAACCGGAGGAAGGTTGCCTAATTTTTTTTCTTGTCTATTCAATCTTTTCATTCAAAATGGCAAACTCAAGCCAGCCGTATTTTGAGGAACCAGTTTTAATAAGGGTGTCGCCAGAATTAAGCTGCCATAAATAGTCTGCGGTTTTTAACTTATTTTTTTGACAGAATGATTTTAGTTTAGTTAATCCTTGATGGATACCAGCTTCATTGTTTTCCACTAAAATACATGCGTAATTACCTGCATGTTTTTCCATGATTGGGATAAAAACGTCATGATCATCTGTAAGTTTTTCTTTGATAACTCTAAAAGACGCTTCAGCGTAACCGATTGGATTATCAACAGCCAATGTTGTAAAAAATCCAGATTGTGTTGTATCCATAACAGCTAATGCGTCTAATTGTTTATAGAATTCTGAAAATAATTGAGCGACTTCTTCCTCAGTACAACCTACGGATTGACGAGAACACCAAAAAATTGTTTTCATTCGGTTTTCTATCTTGGGCTGATATAGGGTAGTGTCCTTAGTAACAGATTGTTCTTCAATTTTTTTGTTGATAACATTTTTAATTTTAACTAATTCGTCAATCTTTTTATCAATTTTACCTTGAGCATTCAGTAATTGAGGTGTTGGTACGCCTTTTGAATGGATTTTAATTTCCTTGATATCAGCTACTGAAATATCTAAACTACGTAAACCAAGTATAAATAGCAAATCGTATAATTGGTCATAATCATAATAACGATAACCAGATTCGTTTTTTTGGGCAGGTTTAAAAATATTTTCTTGGTCATAAAAGATTAATGTACGGCGAGTTGTGTTAGCTAATTTGGCCATCTCACTTATTTTTAACATATAAGGCTCCTTTATTGTCTGTAACGTAACGGTACAGTGTATGATTAAGTATAACATGAAAAAATTCAGACTTAAAAGAAAGGTGGTTTGATCAATGAAACAGGAATCTCTTTTCTCTAATCAACCTCAAAATTCACCATTAGCCAGTCGAGTTCGACCACGAAAATTAGAAGAATTTGTTGGTCAACAGAATCTACTTGGCCCTAACAAAATATTACGAGAAATTATTGAAAGTGATCAAGTTCCTTCAATGATTTTTTGGGGTCCACCTGGTGTTGGTAAAACAACTTTAGCCGAAATTATAGCAAGTAAAACTGAATCTAATTTTTTAAGCTTTAGTGCAGTTGATAGTAGTATTAGTAAGATAAAAAAAATTATGAAACAAGCGGAGTTAGATTGTGAAATTGGTCAAAAAACCATTGTTTTCGTCGATGAAATACATCGCTTTAATAAAGCACAACAAGATGCATTTTTGCCTTATGTTGAAAGAGGTAGTATTACTTTAATCGGTGCTACAACTGAAAATCCGTCTTTTGAAGTGAATTCAGCGTTATTATCCCGGTGTAAAGTATTTGTACTGCATGCGCTTAAACAGGCAGATATTGTTGTATTAATCGAAAACGCGCTCAGCAACCCGGACGGATTTGAAGAACAAACAATCCACATTAGTTCTGATGAAATTCAAGCGATTGCTAATTTTGCAGATGGTGATGCCAGAATGGCATTAAATACCTTGGAAATGGCAGTTCTGAATGGTGAAAAAGCTGATAATATCGTTACGGTGACGATGGATAATTTAAGCCAATTGATTAATAAAAGATTTGTCCGTTATGATAAAAATGGGGAAGAACACTATAATATAATTTCAGCTTTGCACAAATCGATGCGTAATAGTGATGTCGATGCTGCTATTTATTGGCTGTCCCGAATGCTAGAAGGCGGAGAAGACCCGATATATATAGCACGGCGACTTGTTCGATTTGCAAGTGAAGATATCGGGTTAGCAGATACGAATGCACTCAATGTGACAATTAATGTTTTTCAGGCATGCCAATTCATTGGTATGCCTGAATGTGATGTTCACTTAGTGGAAGCAGTAACCTACTTGTCTCTGGCACCTAAATCAAATGCCGTTTATAAGGCAAGATTAGCTGCAGCTAAAGATGTTAAAACCACGGCCAATGATCCCGTACCATTACAAATACGTAATGCGCCTACCAAATTAATGAAAGATCTAGGGTACGGTAAAGGGTACGAATTAGCTCATTATGCCAAAGATAAGTTAACGACTATGAGTACCATGCCACCTTCCGTAGCAGGACATCGATATTATAAACCAACCAGCGAAGGTAAGGAACGACGTTTTAAAGAGCGTTTAGCCCAAATAAAAGCATGGCACCAAATAAATGGATAGAATAAATAGAAAGTATTTTTGAGATGAGAATACTTCAGACGTAGACAAAGTACTGAGTAATCAGTACTTTGTTTTTTTATATAGGTTGAATGTATTACTTAAGCGTCTTACAACGAAAGTGGATACGAGAAAAACGATTAGTAAAGAGGAGGCATACTAATGGCTAACAATGGGATACCTAGCATAAACGAAGTCGGCATGTTACCAAATTTATTTTTAGTGATTAAATTTCAAGATGGCGTGACTAAGTATGTACGGAGTGAGATAAATAAAAGTGAGATGGAAAGTTTCAAATCGGGAGCAAAGAATAAACTTGGATTTTTAAAATTGACGCCAAAAAATTATTGGATTGGGAATGACATTGTCATTAAAGTGGATAATCATTTTAAAGTGAACGATAAGATCTATGATGGTAATGATATTTATAGGAACGGCAAAGATTCTTATTAATTAAGAGATTCTTTTAAAATATAATCGTTTATTAATTGTATCTACAAAATTAATAAAGGGCCATCTAGATAGTTGCTTCTCTAAAAGTGCTTATCCAGATGGTTCTTTTATTTAGCTATTCATATAGTTCAGATAAATTGGAAAAAGGTGCTATAATAAAATGTCTTTAGTAGTATTTAAACGATTTGTAGAGTAATCTAACTCATTAATTTTAAAAAAACGAGGGAATTAAAATGGTAGAACAAGTCAGAAAAAAGAAAGTTGAATTACCTGAATTATTTTATGATTTAGTCTTTGCATACGCAATTTCACAAGCTACGGATTTACTTCATCATTTTCAAGTAAGCACATCAAGTATGATTAGTGCATTTATTATCTTTTCAGTGGTAATGGTCGTTTTTATTAACACATGGATGATTAAGAGTGTTTTTATTAATCGATATAGAAAAAACTCGATGACTGATATTATTCTTTTTATGATTGATATGGCAATTTTACTTTATATGTCCAATGCTTTTGAGGGGGATATCCATAATTGGTTCCAACCATTTGCAATTGCAACAGGGCTATTATCCACAGTATTAGTTGTTCAATATGGCACGGTATACCTGACAGCTGCTAAAAAGGATGATAAAAAAATTGCTAAACTAATGATGTTGATTGTTGCAACAAGAACATTACTCGTATTTATTGGCTCCTTTTTGCCACTAAACATAGGCATTGCGGTATTCTTGCTGGGTATTGCAGTGAGTTGGATATTACCAGCTCTTGGTGGTTCAGTTTTGAAACTCCACCCACTTAATTTTCCACATATATTAGAGCGTCTAACACTATTAACAATTATTACATTTGGAGAAAGTATTCTCGGTATTGCCTCGTATTTCACCGTTAAAACATTTAATTTTTATTCAATTTTAATATTCATGATTATCGGTGCACTTTTTATGACCTATATTACTCAAATGGATCATTATATTGATGAAAATCGTTCGGGTGAAACAGGTATTCGATTAATTTATATTCATTACTTTGTCTTGTTTGGCTTAAGTTTAGTCACTATTTCGTTAGGTTTTATTAGTGAAATCGAAATACCTAAAAACTTTTCAGTACTATGTCTATATTTAGGTATATCGTTATTTTATTTAGGGTTATTCTTAACCAGTCCGTATAATAAAAAATACTTACGATTGGGTAATGTGGTCATTGGATTCTTTACAACGACAACTATAGTGGGTGTAATATTAAGCTTAATATTTAACAATTTTCCAGAAATTGTGAGTATAACGGTATTAGTGACCATTGCGAACTCTGCAATGTATGTACACTATATGATTAAACGAACGAAACAGAATCAAAGTTATGACATTAAAAACTGAAAACTAGCTGATAAACCTAATTTGGGTTTATCAGCTAGTTTTTTAATTGAAGAATCATTTTTACAGTGTTTATGATTAAAATTGTATATTTAGTAGCAGTATGATTAGAAGGATATAAATGAGAATGATGATAGCAACCAATAGCATTAAAAGGATTGATAATAAGCAGTAAAAAAAATTTTTCTGAAAGAAGGGTAAGTTGAGAATAGAATCTGTAACAGCAGAAAGTCCTAAACCAGCTAAAGATAAGCCGACAATTCCATTTAAAAAGGCAATCCATGGGCCCAATATACAGAGTGCGATACCGATTCTCATTAGCCACTTCACTTGATTGTTATCAGTTTTAAATATTTTTTTCATTGATAGGACCACCCTTCATAATGATATGAATTAATATTTATTTTAATATACTACAAAATTAATTTGATGTAATCTTATCTGTCTTCTTACTGGTTAAATTGATAAGATCGTTTAAAATAGACAAAGATAAAACGAGGTGTTATTATCAATTTGAAAAAAATAATAGCTTTAGTTAGGATATGAAAATGAAAAAATATAAAGATTATATGAATGAAACCCTTTCTGTTCTTGGTAGCCTATCTTTATGTTTAATAATCTTGTCATTCTTTATTAAAGATAGTTTAGTCAGTTCGATTTTTTATGATGTTAGGATTTATCTGTTAGGCATATTCTTATTGAGACCAATTGTACAATACTTTAAAGCAAAAAATAAATAGCCTTACAATGAACTTTTTGGCAGTTCTACAGAGTAAAGCTATTATTAATAATCCACTTAATCGACAATGTTGTCTTACTGACATTGTCGATTTTTTTGGATAAAATAATATATCGTTTGACATTATACTATGTAACGTATAGTATTGATTTTGAAAGGAGTGAGTTGATGAATATACAGATGAAAAAAGGGTTATTAGAATTTTGCGTGTTAGCGACGCTGAGGACATCAGATTCTTATGGTTACCAAATTATTAAAGACACCTCAAGCGTGATTGAACTTTCAGATTCAACTCTTTATCCCATTTTGAAACGACTAGAAAAACAAGGCGCTATTGAGAGTTACAGTGTTGAACACAATGGTCGATTGCGAAAATATTATCACATAACTGAGGCGGGATTAGTAGATATTCAAGAATTTTTAGATGATTGGCAACAGGTAATAAACGTTTACGATTACATAAAGGGAGTGTAACGATGAGTAAGAGAAAATTTATTGTAGAGCTAGAAGAAGAACTTAAACATTATCAAGCGGCAGACATTGATAATACACTTGATTATTATGACGAGATGATTGATGACCGTTTAGAAGCGGGCGAATCTGTGACAGATATTATTCTAAGTTTAGAAAATCCAAGTCAAATTGCGATACGTTTGATTCAAAATGACCGACCAAAAATACAAAAAAAGTTATCGACACCAATAATCGTTTTGATTGTCATTTTACTTATCCTAGGAGCACCTGTATGGGGACCGCTATTGCTGACGGCTGCTATTCTAATTGCCACAGTTTATTTTTTAATATGGTTAGTACCAATGATTGCAGGCGTAATCGCTACCTCATTTATTATCAGTGGCGTGATTAGTTTAGGACTATCGCCATTTGATATGTTTAATCAAGGTTTTAACGTTGGATTGATGCAATTTGGGGTAAGTTTTGTAATTGTAGGTGTTGGTATTTTATTCATCGCAATGACCTGGTATTCAACGAAATATTTAATTAAATATTCGATTAGTCTGACACGCTGGTTAATTCGTTTATTCAGAAGACAATTGAAGGAGGTCGCTTAAAATGATTGAATATATAAGACGTAATTGGTTGAAAATTAGTTTATTTCTGATCTGGTTTGGCGCTATAGTCATGTTTACTAGTTACGCATTATCAGGTTTTGATTTGTCAGTATTTAAATATGAGGGTGAACATAGTTGGTTCCGAACGTTTTATTTCTAAATGACCACGTCTGATTTAATAAATGTGGTAAGTTAGAATTACGGTAGTATAAAAGGGCATTAAAATCCATTTTTAATAGGATTTCGATGCCCTTTTATTTTTTTGGAAAGACGATTAAATAGTGCAAGCCGTAAACGTTTACATAAGATTGTTGTGATGTTACAATTAATTTGTGCCGGGGGCGGCATATTATTTAATAGGTTATTACTTACAAGGGGGCATGACAAATGAAAAAGGGGCTAACTATCGCAACAACAATGATAACGTTGTTCACGCAATTACCATTATCTTCTGTGTTTGCGCAGGACCTTAATCCAACGACAGAAACGTCATCTTCAAAAGCAGCTACGGCGTCAACTGCTAAAAAAGCGACAAAAGCAGAGACAGGTATGACTCGTACTGGAGATACAAATACGGATCTTACAGTTGAAGCACAGAAAGATACGATTGAAGCTGGCCAATTGGCTAATTTTAATTTATATTTTAAAATTTCAGGTAAGAACACCTCATTTACCAATGCCGATATAAAGGTTACGTTACCAAGTAATTTAAATGAAAATATGACATTTACGCAAGATTTATCAGAACTTAAAATTGCGGGCGTCACACCAATTTATGATAAAGATAAAGGTGTATTGAATTATCATTTTGATACGCTTAATGCAAGAACAGCAAATAAAGTAATTATAAAAATAGGAACAGCAAATGGCGCAATTATGCCTAATACAAAATTAGACACAGCAGCAACATTTACTGGAACGGATCAGAATGGCGAAAATAAAAGCTATGATTCTAAAACTTCAATTAATATAACAGCAAATAATAATTATGCTATGACAAATAAAGTTACTAGTATTGAAGGACAAACATATAATAATCCTAATCGTGGCGATATTGTAAACTATGGTGTAGGGGTTAGTGCGCCGAAAAAGGAATTAGGCGCACTGTATGTTAAAGAAGGTTCTAAAGTTAACGTGACCTATAAATTAGGCGCTGGAATAGACTACTATGGTGTAAAAGATGGCGCACAAGAACCGAGTGTCAGTACAGATGGTAGAACATTAACCTGGGAATATACAGCACCAAGTTACGCTGAACAAAAAGCAGCTGTGACTGATTTCTTTGAAAAAAATGTGACTATCCAAGCAAAAGTAACTGACAAGGCTGCCTATTATTCACAGATAACGAATACAGTGAGTTCAACAGCAACTTTCCTTGATGGTAGTGTAAATAGTACAGCACCAATTAAATCAACGGTTATGGTTATGCCCAATGATCCTAAGGAAGTTCCAATTCCAATTCCTGGTGGATCAGCATTTCCAACTAATCATTTAGGACCAAAAGATGGAAACGGTGGCGTGGCATCAGCTACATTAATTGACCCGGATGTGACAGTTAACGATGATGCTTATCTAAGTTATGGATTAACATTATCCTCACAAAATGCGACATCACCTTATATTGGATTTTCTTATTATAATATTTATTATGATGTGGATACGCATTTAAATCTTGATAGTTTTACAACGGGTAATTTTTATTACATGCCAAACAATAATTTACCAACTTTTTCACCAACAAAAGCTAAAGTACCATTTGCTATGTTGGTAAAATACGAAACAGATGGAAAAGTTGATGATAACTGGACATTACTCAATATGGATATGAAGACTAACGCCAATTACACACGTGCTCAGTTAGGTATTCCGGATGGGAAAAAAGTGGCTAATATTTGGCTGTGGTTCCATGATGAGAAGATAACAAAAGTTCCAGCAAATAGAGACATAGCTGCATCTGCAACCTATGATCCAGAAAGTAAAAAAACCGTTAAAATGGCTCCAGCTGGATTGTATAATAGCGGGATGAAAGTTAACGCAACGATTGATAAAGGATTCACTGGTCAAATAACTAATAAAATGGATATGACTTTCTATGGCGTTCAGGCACCTGATGAAACAGGTTTTGAAGCAGCTCGATATGTTGATTACACATCTAACCCATGGGCAGAGGCATTTAAGGGTGAAAATGGTCAGGTTTATACAGATCGAATTGCGCCTCGTCACGTTGAAGTCGCAGCAAAAACAACCGGTGAAACAAAAGTTGTTAAAGCTTCAGTTAGTTTACTAAATACAGTCGGAAGTACAGTTAATGAAGGTGAAAATACTGTCTTAACTTCAATAGAAAATAATAAGGCATCAATTTCACCTTTATCAGGACCTTATCTGAGTTATGTGCTATTACCAACAGGTGTAACGTTCAAAGAAAGCGTTGCTTCAACGAACTATAGCGCTGAATTATATGATAAGGATTACAAAGGTACTGGAAGACAACTCGTTAAAGTAACAATGAATGGCGACAAATTAGTAGCCGGTAAATTCCTTAATGGTCAATTTAAAATTAATATTTCAAAAGATGCGACACCTAATATGACATTTAACATGACAGGAACAATTGGTGATACTGATTATACAGCTGTGAAACCGACAGGTGATGAACCACTTTTAACGGATACAGTAAAATCTGTTGATACAGATGATATTGATAAAGATGGTAAAACAGACACACCAATTATTAAAACAGGTAATTCATATGTGTTAAATCAAGAATCAAATATTGATGTTGATGCAAGTATTAAAGGTGATAAAGATGATAAGTTTGGCGATTTAGGTAATGTTACAGTCGGCAAAAAAGCCACTTATCAAGCAACATTAACAAATAATACAGATGATAAAATTACATCAATGCAGTTCTTAGATGTTTTACCATCTGTCGGAGATTCAAATATTACCGATGGTGCAGCACGTAATTCGGCTTATGAAATGAAATTAGATGGGGCCATTACTTTACCAAGTGCATGGGAAAATAAGATGACTGTTTTATATAGTACATCTAAAAATCCTAAACGTGCCGGTATATTAGATAAGAATACAAATTATCCAGCAGGAACGGCTAAAATTGTTGACCCAACTGGGGCTGAAGATGCAACTTGGGTAACAGCTGATAAAGTAGCTGATTGGTCAACCATTCATTCATACAAAATTACGCTTAATGACGGAGTTGAATGGGCCCAAGGTAAGGGAGTTACATTATCATTTGATCTAGTTGCGCCTAAAGAATCTGAAATTTCAGATTCAACATTAATTAGTAATAAACCAGCTGAAACAACGAAAGTGTCACGCGCTGTTCAAGAAACACGTGGTGCTTACAACAGTTTTGGTATCGCAATTAACAAGTTGCAAGTTGTTGAAACTGGTGCAATAGGCACACAATTAATTCGTGCTAGCGCTGATGTTACTGCAAATTATGTAGATGTAGATGGTAATAAACTTGCTGATGATGTTGTCCAAAGTGGGTACTTCGATGATCCATATACGACAACTCAAAAAGAGATTTCAGGTTACGACTTTGTAAAAGTAGAAGGTAACGTTTCTGGTAAGTTTGGGGCTGATGCAGTAACAGTTAACTATGTTTATAAGAAAACTTCTGCACCAGTGACTGTTAAATATGTCGATGAAAATGGTAAATCGGTAGCTGATTCAAAAGAACTTACTGGTGATTTTGGTGATGTTTATACATCAGATGCTGCTGTTATTTCAGGATGGACATTGAAAGAAACACCAAGTAACGCAAGTGGTAAGTTTACTGCTGATAAACAAACAGTCACATATGTCTACGAAAGAGCGGATGCGGCTGACGTTACAGTTAAGTATGTCGATGCAGATGGAAAAGAATTAGCAACATCAGATGTACTTTCAGGAAAAGTATCAAATCCATACAGTACAACTGCTAAAAATATTTCAGGATGGACGTTGAAAGAAACACCAACGAATGCAAGTGGGACATTTACAGAGACCGCACAAACAGTCACATATGTGTATGAAAAAGCGGATGCAGCTGATATCACGGTTAAATACGTTGATGTAGACGGAAATGAATTAGCTAAATCAGATGTGCTTTCAGGAAAAGTATCAAATCCATATAGTACAACCGCTAAAAATATTTCAGGATGGACATTAAAAGAAATACCTGAAAACGCAACGGGAGTATTTACGGATAAAGCTCAGACAGTTAAGTATGTGTATGAAAAAGCAGATGCTGTCCCTGTTACAGTTAGATATGTTGATGGAAGTGGGAATGATTTAACTAAAGCTGATACGCTTTCAGGAAAAGTTGGGGATGCTTATACAACTGATGCCAAAGTATTATCAGGTTGGACGTTAAAAGAAGTACCAAAGAATGCACAAGGAATATTCACAGATGCTGCACAAACGGTTACGTATGTGTATGAAAAAGCAGATGCAGCTGATGTGACGGTCAAATATGTAGATGGAAAAGGTAACGAGTTAGCAACATCAGATGTTTTATCTGGTAAAATTGACGCTGACTACAAGACAACCGCTAAGGAATTAGTAGGTTGGACGTTAAAAGAAACGCCAAGTAACGCCAACGGAACATTTACGGATAAAGCCCAAACAGTTACGTATGTGTATGAAAAAACAGATGCTGAAGCTGTAACAGTTAAGTATGTAGATGAAAAAGGCAACGAGCTAGCAACACCAGATAATCTTTCTGGTAAATTAGGAGATTCATACAAGACAACTGCTAAACGTATTGCAGGTTGGAATGTTAAAACGACTCCTAAAAATGCAGAAGGAACATTTACAGATAAGACTCAAACAGTTACGTATGTTTATACGAGATCAGCTGCTAAAGATGTCACTGTAAAATATGTTGATAAAGATGGTAATGAATTATCAGCTTCAGTAACATTCTCTGGTAAGATTGGTGACGCATATACATCTAAAGAGAAACAACTTTCAGGTTGGATGTTGAAAGAGGCGCCAAGTAATGCTAAAGGTATCTTCACGGATACGGCACAAACAGTCACGTATGTTTATGTTAAAGATGAAGATAAAACAGTAGTGACACCGCCGGTAACACCACCAACAGATAATTCAAAAGGAAATACAACAACAGAAACGTTGACGGATGTTCCTGAAGGAAACACTCACTCAAATACAGTAAGCAAAGCAAATAATACAAAGAGTGATACAGGAAATCTTCCTCAAACAAATGAGGCAACAAGTCTTTTGGTAACGTTATTAGGTGCTGCATTACTCGCAACATCAGTTATCTTTATGATAGGTAGAAAAAAATCAAAAAAGGCTAAAAAGTAAAATTCTAAGATTATAGAATGAGTAGAAGAAGTCTTAAGACCCCTATGTCAACGAGTGTTGGTGGGTAAATTTTGGAAAGACCAATTCATTTTCGAATTGGTCTTTCTTTTTTTATTTTCAAAGAGAATTCAAACATAATTCGGTCGTGTAAATGTTGCCAACACCAATAAATGGTATCAAAATGAAGAATAATGTTAACGCGGGAATTATTCTTAAAAATTGTAACCTGTTACGCTTAAGGATAGTCAATATACTTAAGCGGATTCAATTAATGCTTTTTGGTTGACTGTGACGTAACGAGATAGTCTATGTTGATAATATACCGCAAGTACTAATTATTGAGGCTGTTGATGAAGCTTATGCCACTTCAAAAAAAGTCAATTAAAAAAAGATCAGCAGGTTTTTATCATGATGGGGGGTTCAGTAGAGACCTTGAAAAGGTATTCAAACTGGGAGATATTCAAGAGGCACATCGCTATGGCATGAAATCTGACCAATTTATAAATAAGGAGAAAAAATGATTAATACAAATAACAAATTAAATGAAGAGATTATTGCACTAGAAAAGGGTGCGTTGGATAAGTGGTTCAAAGGGGACACTTCGGGTTACCTAAATATTTGGTCACAAAAACAGTTTTCGTATTTTGACGGTGCTGTTAAAAGACGTGTTGATAGTTATGAAGACATAAAAGAATCAGTTTTAGCTAATGTTGAAGGAAAACTATTTGCTGACAGTTACGATTTTGAATATCCACGAGTGCAAGCAGTCGATGATATGGCTGTTTTAACATATCAACTATATGCAAAAACGACGTTGATTGATATGCAATACAATTGTATTGAAGTTTATCAAAAAGAAGAAGATGGCTGGAAAGTAATCCACTCAACTTGGTCATTTATTCGACCAATGGATATGGATTTTGGTAAAGCTAAAAGTATTGTTTAAAAAGGTGAAGTTAACCTTTATTCACGATATACTGAAACAGTTCTCTTAACTATTTTGAAGGCACAAAATATACACAATTAGTGATTTACAAAAGAATGCCGACAAAATAGAGTTTGCTTCGCATTGACCTTGATGTTGCGAAAAAGTTTTACAAGAATAATTATTAATACAAATCGGAATAATCAGTCAGATAACATAAATAATTTAAATTGGAGTAGATAGAAATGACGACACATAAAGTACACAGTTGGTTAGGCGTTCCCTATGCCAAAGCTGAAAGATTTGCTGAACCAGAGTTGGTTCCTTTTGATGAAACAAAGCAGTATGTTAAGTATGGACCAGCACCTTTGCAGGCTGGCGATACAAGTTGGCTGGGAGCCGTTAGCGGACTTAGCGAAGATTGTCTAAACCTTAATATTTGGGCCCCTGAAGACATGGGGGAGGAACCATTACCAGTTGTTGTTTATATTTTTGGTGGTGGCTGGGTGTTAGGATCAAATACACAAGCAGTTTCTGACGTATCAGGACTAGCTAGTACTGGTCGTGTGATAGGCGTTTCTATTAATTATCGCCTTGGACCGTTTGGTTGGTTATCACTAGCACAGTATGGTGGTAAATTAAAAGATGCAACTAACCTTGGTCTTAAAGATATAATAACGGCTCTTAAATGGATTCAAAAAAATATTGCTTATTTTGGCGGTGATGCTAATAATGTCACAGTTACGGGACATAGTGCAGGTGCTTTTTCATCATTAGAACTATTATCAGCGCCTAGTGCTGACAATCTTTATCATCATTTAGCAGCTTTTTCTGGTATGCCTTCTCGATTAGTGCCTCAATGGGTGGCGCAAGAGCGTGCTCTAAAAGTGTTAAAACATTTTGACTGTGTTAATAATCCAGAGCACTTATTACAGG
Organism: Dellaglioa sp. CoH-56-MRSF-11; assembly: GCF_056782135.1. Next base: position 329,281 of record NZ_JBXAYE010000001.1, read on the forward strand.
TCGATGCTTATGAATTAGCTGAAGCAATGAATGCAACTCAATCACCTGATCCGGGTACTCCACATGGCATTGACAATGATGTGATAGCTGTTACTGACGATAGTCAACTAATAAATGGGGTTATAGCTGATCACCCGATGCATGTTCTTGAATCTGGGAAACACAAAGATGTAGATATTCTATTTAGTAGTACCACAGAAGAAACTTTTTATTGGGTCTTAAATCGGACAAAAGATTTTGATCCAGTGACCCTTGACAGGCTTACAGAGCAATTTGCCCACAGTATGCGTATTCCTTTATCTAGAGCCCAGCAAGTAATCAATTCCTTTGCTGATGATACTTTGAAGCCTGTAGAGGTAAGGGGATTATTATTAACGCATTTATCCTTTACATTACCTCAAATTCGTGGAGCAGTGGCTCATGCTAATGCAGGTGGAACATCACATGTGTTAGTTGTTGCACCTGTCAAAGGAGCGGAAGTCGCTGTCCATGGAACAGAGATGTACGGCATTGTTGGACAGATTAGCCCTAATGCCAGTCAAGAACAAATTGATCGGGACAATTATATTAAAGACACGTTATTAGATATGGCGGAAGGTCATTCCGATCTTACTTGGGACGCTGTTAAAGTAGATAAAATAAGTGCTAAAGGAATTGGAAACATGCCTTATAATGCTACAGAACATAGTTTGGATATTCTTGAAATATTTAAAGGAATAGACCGTCCTTAATAGTTTATAGCAAAAAGTGGAGGTCAATTCATTGTTGGCTAGCTGACTCAAATTGGTGTTTTTTGGAGATAACAAGTATGACAACAGTTTAAAGATGTGTTGGCTTCTCGCTTCCGCAGACGACCGAAAGCTAAAACTAGCGGTGATTGTTTTTGATAGCAAGACATAATTTTTTGACCTTTTAAATTTTGTTCGGATTAATTATAGATTTTGCATTTCTGAATAATTGGTGGAGAAAACTATATATTATTGTGAAACATTTGAGGATTTTCTTGGACTTAGAACGAATAAAGGGAGATACAAGGACTTGGACCGAAAAACATTTATTTCTAAAGACGTTATTTATGTAATGATAGCCACTTTTTTCTATCAATTTAGTATTCAGTCGGTAAATCCGTTAATCAGTGGCTATGTTACACATTTAGGTATTACTAGTACTCTAGCAGGTTTAATTGTTGGTATTATGAGTATTACTTCATTATTTTTAAGACCTATTGCTGGAAATCTTACCGATAAAATATCAAAATATGGGTTAACATTTATTGGTGGTATTCTATGTGCCATTAGTGATTTTGGATATATGTTTTCTTTTAATACTGCTTGGTTATTCTTTTTTAGAGTCATTAATGGGGTTGGTTTTGTCTTATGCACTGTATGCTTGGCAACCTGGTTGGCTTTCTTGGTGCCGCGCCAACGTGTTGGTGCGGCGATGGGGTATTATGGGTTGGTAAACGCTCTTTCTATGGCAGTTGCCCCAGTTTTGTCACTTGAGATATATCAAAAAGTAGGGTATAAAATGATTTTTCTTTTGGCCGCTGTCAGTGCGATTGCCGTGGTAATCACAATTCAGTTTATTGATAATCGAGCCATGCCATCTTTCGTTCGTAAGGAAGCGACACATTTTAAGCTGATTCAACGAAGTGCATTACCAGTTGCATCAATTTTTGCTTTAATTTCTATTCCATATTTTGCGGTCCAGGCTGACATTGTAATGTATGTTCGAGCAAGTAATCTAAATATTACTGTTAGCTTATTTTTTGTAATTTATTCAATTGTTTTGATTTTTAGTCGAATTTTATTAAAAAACTATTTTGACAGTATTCCCTTTGGTGTTTGGTTTTATATCTGTATGATTGTGACTGTGGGCTATCTTTTTTTCTTAACCATAATGCATAACAATTTAGAGATGGCGTTAGCTGCGGCTTTGATGGCCATTGGGTTTGGAACAATGGTTTCTGTTTGCCAGTCTACAGCTCTATTATTAGCGCCTTTGCAAGAACAGGGGCTGGCTACTGCAACTTACTATTTGGGGAGTGACATAGGAATGTCTTTAGGACCAATTCTAGGTGGCATTATTACAAATATTTTACCAATAAAATTACTTTTTCCAGTTATGATTTTAATTGTTCCAGTAGCTTTTAGTATCTATTTTTTTAATCATAAGAATTTGAACAGTGCGATTAGACATGATTAGTACTAGGAAAAATGTGATGAACTTAATTTGAATAGTCTCGGAAACTTTCAAGTTTTCAAAAAAAGAAGGCTCGTAATGCGAGCCTTCTTTTTTATACATATATATTAAAGAAAATGATGTTGTTTGTGTGTCTGTTACGGCGCCAATTTAAGCGATCATTTATAAATGTTTAGTTGTCAAAGCCAAGGATGCTTATCCGCATCATGATAAGCATATTTCGATGAAGTATATGATGCATTTACATTTGATAACAACGTATGATGAGCAAGCATTTACCTTAGAGAAATTAAAAAAACATGGCGCGACCTCTATCAGAGGACCACGTCATGTGCCGGATGATTTAGTAGCGTTGTTGAAGTAGATAACTAATTAGTTTATTATCACATTGATACTTTAGAATCTCTGTTTAGAGATGTTTTTGCCAACTAAGCACGCGATTTTGCATTCCTTTGAGATCTAAGATACCGTTTGCAAATCCTTTACGAATTAATTCTTCTGGTACATATTCATCATATTTTTCAAAAACAGGCACTTCTTTTTCATATACCAATGCCAAAGGATCAAAATCGGTAGCTGCTTCTTCTGCTACGATTTTATAAAATTCTGCTTCACTGACAGACATGGTAAATTGTAGGTAATATGGTCGTGATGAATTCATGCCTTTCAACCCAAGACGTTTACCACAACGGATTTTCAGAAACCGCTCAAGCGCAAGGAACGCGTAACTGCCAAGCCATGGAAACAATGCCCACATTTTGCCACCAAGATGAACCAGTGGACGATTAGCCATTTCTGCCTTTTTAAACGTTTCTCTGGCTTCTGCTAGACGGCCTCTAGCTTGTGGCATTAAGTAGGAATAGTCTTTTTGCTCTGCAAGGACATCGTGCATACGTTCTAGGATTCTGGTGTGAATATCCCCAGCGACATCTCCAAAGTAGGCTGGTTTGTTACCTTTAACGAGCGTACAGTATACCTCACGACGTTTGTGATCAACTTCATCGACAACCCATACACGTCCTGCTATGGCAATCTTGTCACTGACTGGTGGTGGCTTGACAATTGTACCTAACTCTTCTGATCCTGCACGGACTGTATATTCGATGTTTTCTTGAAAGACCCCATAAAATTTGTAGTTGTTAACAATACGTTCACCAGCAAGACCAACAATTACACCGCCATTTTCGGTACGATTGATATGATCGATTGTGATCAGATGACGCAGTAAAGTTCCGAAGTCCTCTTGATTAATTCGATGAAAAGCAGAAAGCGTTAGGACGCGTGAAGCAAGTTCAGCAAGTGTCATTTCGCCAGATGATGCCAATGTACTCATTGTTTGGTGATAAAGCAGGGAAAAAGGCAATTTGTCTGTTTTGGGTGGTTCTACAAAACGTTCTTCGATATATAATTGTACGAGAGCGATACCCTGAATAAGGTACCAGGGCACCAAATCTGGTAGCATAGCACGAGCTTCTGGGTGGTCTTCGCGCATAACAAACCACATTTCAGAAGGGTCACCTCTTCTGCCGGTTCTGCCCATACGCTGTAAAAATCCGGAAACCGTAAATGGTGCATCTAGCTGAAAGGCGCGTTCTAGTCTACCAATGTCGATACCAAGTTCTAGTGTTGCGGTGGCACAGACGCTCATGAGAGAATCAGCATCTTTCATGGCTTCTTCAGCACTTTCTCGATAGGCTGTTGAAAGGTTTCCGTGATGAATAAGAAAACGATCCGGTTCGTTGTTGACTTCACAGTACTGCCGTAAATTTTGACAGACTAATTCACACTCTTCTCGCGAGTTAGTAAAAATGAGGCATTTTTTGCCACGTGTATGTTCAAAAATATAGCCTATACCTGGATTTGCTGCCTTTGGAGCTTTATCTGTGGCAGGTTCTAAAGCAGAGGTAGGTGGGGCTGTTATCACGCTATTTATCGTCTCGTTAGCTTGTGGTTCTGAATTAAAAAAGTGTTCGATTGACAGTCGCCATACTTCTTTTCCACCGTCAAACTTTGGGATGATAGTTTCTCTGCCACTACCTGCGGCAAGAAATTTACCCGCTGCTTTTGGATTTCCGATTGTAGCTGATAATCCTATTCGTCTTGGATTACTGCCCGATAGTCGACAGAGGCGTTCAATTAGCGAAAAGGTTTGTCCACCACGATCCGAACGTAAAAGTGAATGTATCTCATCAATGACAATAAAGCGTAAATCACCAAAAAGGGCAGGGATTTCCATAGACTTGTTTATCATCAAAGCCTCTAAGGACTCCGGTGTAATTTGTAAAATACCGGCTGGTTTGCGTAGTAATTTTTGCTTTTGACTTCGAGGGGCATCCCCATGCCAACGTGTGACTGGAATATCAGCTTCTTCACAAAGCTCATTTAATCGACCAAATTGGTCATTGATCAAAGCCTTTAAGGGGGCAATATACAGTACTCCAACTGAGCTTGATGGTTGTTCATCAAGTAGGCTTAGAATAGGGAAAAAAGCAGCTTCCGTTTTCCCAGAAGCAGTAGATGCCGTTAAAAGAACATTCTTATCTGTGTTAAAAATGGCATCTCCGGCCGCATTTTGAACAGCGCGCAGGGTTCGCCAGCCAGACCGGTAAATGTAGTCTTGAATAAAAGGCGCATATCGGTTATATATATCCATGTGAATACCTCTCAAATTGTAAATTCAGAAAAATTGTCAGCCACTTTGTTAGAAACAGCCTCTGATTTGGCATAAGAAAACTCATCAGAATCAAATATTGTGTCAATGGATAGATTTGGATTTTGATATAAAATGTCTAATACCTCAATGAAATCACGGATAATCTCGCGTGGGGTAATATTTAAATCTGCTCCGATGCGTTCATATTCAATTCGGATAAAGGTGGCGAGGTTATCGTCTGTCATCTTTTTTTCATAACTATAGAGATCTGCATGCATAATAGCCAACTTTTCACATAGAATTAGCATCTCTTCAGCTGTTAATGGTTCTAACTTGATGACCGGGGCCAACAAATCTCTAGCGCCTGGTTTTGAAAACTTACCTTCAGCTAGACGAGAACGCAGGGCCTCATAACTATAAACACCGCGACGTTTATCTTCTATAGCTTGTGGAGTAGTTCCCATGATGATACCAAGATATTTAGCTTTACCTTGCAGTGTGTCATTGTACATCGTTAACAGTTTTTCATAATTATATTGACGCGTGATACTATTTGGAATCTTATAGATATTTACCAGCTCGTCAATCATAATTAGCATGCCAGAATAACCAGCTAATCTAAAGAAAGCAGCGAAAAGTTTTAAATATTCATACCAATTATCATCTGTAATAATAATATTAATATCTAAGTCCTTTTTGGCTTCACGTTTTAAAGCATATTCCCCACGGAACCAGCGGATGACTTTTGCTTTCAGTTCATCGTCGGCGTTGACATAGGCATGATAATAGGAAGAAAGTAATTTAGCAAATTCAAAGCCGTATACAAGTTCACTGACTGAGGAAGTGACTGTGTAAATATTTTGATCTACCATCGCAGTCAACCGAGGATCACCTGGGGTTAGGCCACTGTCGCTGGCTGCTTTTGTTTGAACGCTGCTAATCCAACGATCCAAAATTAAGTTAAGTGCACCACCTTCAGGTTTTGTTTTTGTAGATAGATTACTAATTAATTCGCGATAGGTTGCAAGACCTTGACCTTTTGATCCTTGAAGACGTCGTTCTGGTGATAAATCTGCATCGACAACAATAAAGCCACTGTTCATCACGTAATTACGAATCGTTTGCATCAGAAAACTTTTACCTGAGCCATATCTACCAACAACGAAGCGAAAAGATGCACCGCCTTCTGATATGATATCGACATCGTGTAAAAGTGCCTGAATTTCATTTTTTCTACCCACCGTAACGTAAGGTAGTCCAATTCTAGGGACAACACCACCCTTTAAGGAATTTAATACTGTTTGTGCAATGCGCTTTGGTACTTTTTGAGTTTGTTTTGTCATTTCATATTTCTCCTAATTATTTCAATTAAATCGTCCCGATAGTCTTCAATAAGAAAGATGGTATCGCCGTCACATTGTAGAGCTGAGTCGCCGATGTCATCAAAAAGCGTTTCATTTAACGTGTCGGTAATCACTTCAGGCATGCCATGCATATCACGGATCATGTCTGTGACAGATTCGCCTCGAACTAATAAGCTTAATAATTCTAACTGGGTCTTGCTTAGTGACAGCGTAGGCTCTGAATCAATAACAGGTATTTTTTCGAGGCCAGTCTGTTCAGTGGATGGCAATATGTTATTATGCTTTGGTAATACGTTTTCAGAAGTATCTTTTTCTTCGTCAGTTAACAAACTGTCTCGTGTTTCAAACGCATCGCTTCTAATTTTATCTAAATTTGAAAATTGAATGGTAACCTTAGGCTTATCTGCTTTCAAACGAGAATCACGGTCAGCTGCAATGACAGTTTTAACGTACGGTGCTGCCCAGGTTTCTGCATCTCGTGCTTTTAAAGGATAACCAGTTTTTAAATAAAGTCGTAACATACGATCTGTTTCACGCAAAAGACCATCTAACTTTTCTTGATGAAAGTTAAATTTTTGGTAACTCTGTTCGTACCACGCATTATCTTTGTAGGTATATTTTCGGATATCATTCAACTTGTATATAAGTGGCTGTTGTGGCGTTACTTGGTAATATACGGCGTTGCCTAGAGGGTACCAAAGATGAGAATGTATTGTGCCAAAGCACGCAGAAAATAAGTTATTATCCATTTTTATAGCTGTTCGCCACACTTGAGCGAATAACTGTGTGCCGTGTTTTTCATGTTTTTTAAGGACAGCTGATGCCAAAATTTTATGTCTTCCAAAAAGACAAAGCGCATCAAATACTGCTTTGTCTTCATGCTTTTCTGGATCACCTAAAATCATGATTGCATTATCTCTTTGTAATTTTTCGGTATCAGCGTACTGATACGTCGTGTCTGGTTCTATACCATTTATTACTGCTAGTTCAAACAACCATTTATGGCTGTTTAAGCGTATACGATTATCTCCAATACCGGAGTCCAGATAATTGATTTCAAATGCTTTTATTTTTTGTAGGCTGTCTATCACGGATGATGTGCCTATGCCATTAACCAACTCATACAAATATAGGTATGCAAGTGAGGTCGTGATTTTTTTATAAATGCCTTTTCGGATGTTTGTTCGCCAACTAAAATAGCCGCGTAATTGTTTCAAACCAAGATCATGGTAGGTTGTAAAGTAGCGGTGTATGTCGACATTGTAGGAGAAAACATCTTCGTAGTCGGCCATAAATTGTCCTTGGACATAAAAATTCCGGCATTTTTGCTTGAAAGAGTTATCACCGTAAGCATAGAGTTGGCTCATTTTTATCATTTTTTCAGGAATTTTATTTTCTTTGACATCAGAAGTCATTCCCTTAAACGTCAGAGGAACCGCGTGGTATTGTTGCTGTTGTATAGGTTCAGGTTCGGCGTTTAGAACAATCGTATTACCGCTTTGTTCGTTCTTTTCAAGTGCATTATCAAAAATACGATATATAACATCTGGGTCTGTGCTGTCGTCAAAATGGACGCCTAACCACTTCGGACCGCGCATTCGAAAAGGTGACGAAAGGTAAGACGGTAAAATATCAGTTGGTATTTCCTGTGCGTATTTGATGTCACAACGCTCGATATTATCACCAGAAGTAGCGTTTTTTTGACGCATCAAAACAGCCACCCATTTATTTGTGCTGGGATCTACCAACACCGAAAAACTAGGGAATTTAGGCCATTTGTATTGTTCGATAATATTATATTTTTCCTTGGCGTATAGTACTAATTCAGATAAATTCATGTTTTCACCAGAGTATTCTGTTATTTATAAGGTTGGTAGCCATACGTCCTAAATATTTACGCAAAGATAGGTGAATAAACAACTAGGACAGTTAAATTCATCAATAATTTTTGTTATTTAAAATGTATACTACCGTCAGTATATGATGTACCGTAGCGTCACAGTCAATATCATTTTCCTTTTCATATGATTTTAATATCTTTATGACAAAATTATTCAAATTATAGGTCTTGCGCAAATTTTGTATAATACAGGTATGGGACATACCTTTCACCGCTTTCAATTAGTTTTAGTCAACGAAATTGTAGAGCCAGTCTTAACGCCAAAAATGGGGTTAAGACTGCTTTTAATTTACCGCTAAAACCGCTATACTATTAGTATAAAATCAATAAGGAGTGTGTGGAAAATGACAAAAAGAGTTCAAGGTTCTTGTACATCAATTTTAGTTGGTAAAAATGCTTCAATCGACGGTTCAACAATGATTTCTCGAAATGATGATGGGCATGAAGCTTTAGATCCACAACGTTTTGTTGTTGTACAACCTGAAGATCAACCACGTAATTATCAATCTGTTATTAGTGGTGTAAAGGTAGAATTACCAGATAATCCAATGCGTTATACCTCAATTCCAAACTCACTTTTAACAAACGGAATTTGGCCTGCAGCGGGTATCAATAGTGATAATGTAACGATGTCTGCTACAGAAACAATTACAAGTAATCCACGTATTCAAGGGCTTGATCCTTATGCTGCTGGTGGAATTGGTGAAGAAGATCTTGTAACGCTCGTCTTACCATATATTCATAGTGCTAAAGAAGGGGTTGAACGTTTAGGCGATTTACTCTTAACACATGGCACATATGAACCAAATGGTATCGCATTTTCCGATAATGATAGTGTTTGGTGGCTTGAAACAATCGGTGGCCATCATTGGGCAGCTGTTCGTATTCCGGATGACGCTTATGTTGTTGCACCTAACCGTCGAAATATTGATATGTTTGATTTTGATTCAGAAGACACACTTTGTTCTGAAGATTTAAAAGTCTTAATTGATAATAATAAGTTAAATCCTGATTTTGAGGGTTACAATTTACGTCATATCTTTGGTAGTGCATCAATTAAAGATACGGTCTACAATAATCCCCGTACATGGTACGGTCAACAATATTTCAATCCTGAAATTATTCAAGATCCAATGGATCAAGACTTACCTTTCATTTGTCATGCAAATCGTAAAATTTCAATTGAAGATGTTAAATTTGTTTTGAGTGCACATTTTGAAAATACGGAATACGATCCTTATGGTAGTGCGCCAGAAGATATTAAAACACGATTCCGTCCAATTGGGATTAACCGTAATCATAATGTACATTTATTACAAGTTCGTAATGATGTACCTGATGAGATTGCTGGGATTCACTGGTTAGCTTATGGTGCAAATACGTTTAATACAATTGTGCCATTCTATGCGAACGTTAATGACACACCAGAATCATATAAAAATGCGACAGGTGAATTTGATTTAAATAATATGTATTGGCTCAGTTGTACAACTGCATTGTTGGGCGATACGAATTATGACTTCTACGTAGATATGCGAAATACATTTGAACTTGAAGCAATGAGTGCTTACCATGAAATTCAAAATGTTGCTGATAAGGCAGTTAGTTCACAAGCAAATATCACAGCATTTTTAGAAGAAATGAATAATAAGTTAGCTACAGAATCATTAAAACGTCAAACACAATTGTTAGGTGAAATGGTTATATCTGGTTCCGAACAAATGAAATTACGTTATAACTTAAACGATTAATTATAAACAAAATGAAAAGTTATCATTAAGTTGATAACTTTTTTTGTAACAATTATTTTAATTACTAGATTTAGGCAGCACTTTTGAGTAATATGGTACCATTTCATATGCTAGTAAAAATCAAATTTAGATCACTTAAATATGGTTTATATAATTCTTATTATAATGATAACAAGTATAATAATATGCTTTTTGCTAAAATTAACGTTTTTAAAAATCTTTAAGCTTTCTTTGATTTCACTTATTGTAAAATAAGATTCGTGATTGGAGAAAGTTAATGGTTAAAACGATAAGTCAGTTAATTCGAAAAAAACGTAAGGCACTTAGTCTAACAATTGAGCAGCTTGCTGAAAAGTCTAACGTTTCTATTAGTTTGATTTCTAGAATTGAACGAGGGGACGTTGCTAATATCAGTATTAATAAATTATCTGATATTGCCAGTGCGCTAGAATTGGAATTGTCAGACTTCTTTAGTAGGCAACAGTTTTCGGATATACCTACTTTAGAATTATTACAATATTTTAGTACGTTAACAGATGAGAAACGTGAGAAATTATCAAAATCAATTCTTAGAATTATTCAATTATAAATGATAATGATTAATAATGGATTATGTTATTTTTTTATAGAATGCACAATTTTTCTGTCTTTGTATTCTTTAGTTAAATTAATTTCAATTATTTTAGGTTTTAAATTTTTCGATAACTTTAAATTGGATAGTAATAAATTAGAATTGTCCATGGTAGATCGTCATCTTCAAATAATAGATCTTAACCAAGAAACTTTCCTGGTTAAGGGTTATTTTAGTAGGAAATTGAATTAATTTAACTTAGATGTCAAGTTAAATGATAGATAAGATATCGTTAGTATTTGGAGAGAAATTAGAATAAAAAATGACATGAAATAGGTTAAATGTTAACATAAAGAGGATAATAATTCTGGGGAATAAGTTATTTTTTAAGTATGGTATTGGGGATAAAAATTTAACTCAAAAAAATATTTATGTTAATGATTGGAAATACTCGGAGGTAAGCATTTGTACAAGAAAAACATTCTCGATAAACAAGAATGGCTAATTTGCGAAATTATTTAAATATTAGCTTTGAACGAAACTGGTTTATCAAGAAAACGATTACGTGAGCAATTAAATGTTTCTGAAACGGCTGTAAAAGTTGCTTTACAACAATTGGATAAAGATTTAAATTCCGGGGATGAACCCTACATGATTATTACAAAAAATAACGTCCAATTATTAGGTAAAGGCGAAATGAATTTTAATCAAACGATTTATCGGTATATAAAAAAATCGATAAATTATCAGATTTTAATGGCCTTTTATACTAAAGGTAATGCAAAAGTTGAGAATCTAGATACTAAATTAAATGTCAGTGAGGCTTCTATTTTTAGAAGGATTAAGCGATTAAATTCTCTTTTAGAAGAATTTCATGTGAAAATTTCTCATGGTGTGATGTTAGGTAACGAAAGTCAAATTCGCTTTTTTTATTATTCATTGTTTTTAGGAATTGATTTTAAATTCGAACAATCAAGTGAAAATGGCATTATTATGGCAGTCATCCAACGGTTTGAGGAATATTTTGATTTTAATGTGAATGATAGTAGTTTAGTTAGAGTAAAGCTTTGGTTAAAAGTAACAAGTCAACGAATGATGGTTAACGATCAAGATAATCGTAGTATTTCAGTTGTTTTAGAAGACATGATAAAAAATAATTCTTTGTTCGATAGCGTTGAAGAAGAATTTGGCGAAATTGTTAAAGAGTTTAAGCATAAAGTTGATATTCATTTTGAAAGTGCACTACTTTACGCTTGGACCACGGCTTTTGTGCCAGTACCATGGAGCACCTTTGTTGCCCATGATTTCGTGGCCGTTAATCGTAAAAATAATAATAAATTGCAACAAGCTGTTGAATTTTTAGAAAATGGCTTTGAGAATAGCTTAGGTATTCAGGTTGCTGGAGGCGATTTAAGTGAGTCTTTATATCCAATTTGTACAGAAGCCTTTTTATTTCACGGCGTTTTAAAATCTGCTAGTACAGATATGATGGAAGATTATCGCCTTAGAAAAGATAATGAGTTAGTTCTTAAAAATGTAAAAAATGCCATGAGTGCAATGATTGAAGAATCGAAGGGCGATCCCGAATGGTATGCCTTTTATTCAAGGTATGGTGACTCATTTATCAAGACGATTATGTCAATTTTTAATGCGCGTTTATTGGCAAAAGAAAAATTATTAACGGTAGGTGTGGATTTAAATACTGAGGAGCGCGTTAAGGAAATGTTTATGATGTACGCCAGTCGGGAATTAAATATTAATTTACGAGTCAACATAGATGTTTACGAGTCTACTAAGAATTATGATTTAGTTATTACAAATTTTATGAGCAAAAATTATTTGAATTCAGCACTGGAGACATATATTATCACTGGATTAGGGACGGATAGTGATGTACTTGGCGTTGAACAAGAATTAATAGAGATACTTAAAAAATATTATCATACTCAATGATAATATTTTTTTGATTTGAATTAGTTATAAGCCTAAAAAAAGAGTAGATTTCTCTACTCTAAATTAACTATATTATTAAATATTCAGATATCGTAAAGCAAGTTGACAGTAAGTCATATTTGCCCAAGAAAACCAGTCTCTAGTAAATTGACTTGGGTCATTAACGTTAATTCCTTCATGACATTGTAATGTGTCATCATCGGTTTGACTAATGATATCTAAATTATTTTGCATAATTTCCGGATTATTTGATGTTAATCCCTCCATCGCTAACGAAATCGGCCAAATATATTCCTTTGGTGTATGAGGACTGCCAATCCCTTTTAAATATTTTCCCGAGTAATAATAGGGATTTTGATCACTCAGAATAAATTTACGCGTTTTTTGGTAGATAGAGTCATCAGGTGAAATATAACCAATAAATGGGAGAGATAATAGACTAGGTACGTTAGCATCGTCCATTAAATTGATATTACCTAAGCCATCAACCTCATAGGCAAAAATAGTTTCATTAGAATTTGGAGCTGATACGATTCCAAAATTTTCAATTCCAGATTCAACTTCAGATCGGAGACGACTTATTCTTTTAAGTAGCTCGACTGGAGCTGGTTGTGTTTTAGATAAGGTAAGCAACTCATCTAGGACACAAATGATATAGCAATTACCTGGAATATGATAACCATATAAGCAGGCATCATCACTTGGGCGGAAACCACTCCAAACCATACCTGTATACCCAATTGGTGCACCTTTACCACCATGACTCAATGTGTCTGTTGAGGGACCATTAGAACGATTAAAAATATAATCGGAAGTTTCATGATGTTGTTCCGTAATAAAGGTATCCACAATTAACTTTACAGTTTGCCAAAAGTTACTGTCTAAATGTTTTGAATATCCAGATTTTTGATAAAGTTCTGATGCCAAATGGATAGGGGCGCATAATGAATCAATTTCAAATTTTCTCTCCCAAACGAGATCAGATATTGGAATATTTGATTTATCAACTGTGTAGTGTGCACCAGAACTAGTTTCGTTAAATGCATTTGCATAAGGATCATGTTTAATATAGGCAAGTTGTTGATTAATAACGCCATGGATGAGATATGTTATTTCTGGAATCTTATCTGTTAGTGAAAGATAAGGTAGTATCTGAAATGTCGAATCTCTGAGCCACATGGCAGGAATATCTCCTGTAGCAATGAATATATCTGAATCATTTTGTACTTTAACCGTATTTGTTAGTGTATCAATGAATACATTACGAAATAATGCAGTAGATTTTTTTGAAGAAAGTGAAATTGTTTCTGAATAATCCGTAACTTGTTTAATTAGTTTTTCTTGATTTATCATTTAAATACCTCAAATCGTAAGTTATCATAATTACTTATTTAATTGGAAAGATACCGTAAGTTCTAATTTCTCCTGGACCAAACGATAGTAAATCAACGGTGGTAACTTTTGAATTAATGAAATGGCTAACTTTACCATTTAAATCGAGTTCAGCAATGTTACAAGTAGTATTTAATGAGAGATTGCCAGGTTGATTGATAACGTTATCAGTTGGATTATAAAGACGAAGTTCAAATCCAGTTTTATCATCTGATATTGAAAAACTACTCATAATGACCTTTAAATTTTGAACGGACATAATTGAATTGTGATTAACGTTAGTCTTTGCTGGATTCATCATGAAATATTGTAAAGGTGTTGAGAAGCGATTTATTATTTGATCTTGATAGAAAAGTTCATTTTGACTTAATTGGCGATGCTTATTTTGAAGTTCAATAGGCTTGAAGTCAGCTTCAACAACTAGCCCACCTTCAAATATTAATTCTTTATTTAATTGACTATCCGGAGTTGATACAATTTTTGTTTGTAGACCTGAAGCATCTGAGGGACGGCGCATTAAGTCAGGACGTCCTAAGAAACCTACTCCTCTAAACAATGTAATCGCTAATTTATCAAAAGATTTATCAATTAATTGAAAATCTTTCGTACCTAAGGTTAGAAAAGACCAACTTACTTCTTTATTATGTGAATTAGCGAAATGAATCATTGGTCGCATACTTGTTGGTTCTTCCTTATAACCAATTTGTTCCCAGTCTTTAAGGTGTTTGTCTTCAGTAGGACGTTCAATGATACCAAATGGGGTATCTGCGAACGAGCTAACGACATTCGTTAATTGTGTATTTAAAATAAGTCGCATACGATGATCAAGAATAGTATTATCAATGTGCATCTTAAATTTAATAACGTTAGAATTTTTTGTTAATGTTAATGTTAATTGATAATTTAATCGACCAGTTTTAGTTTTTAGTGCACGCTCCTCTAAGTTGATTGGTAAGGTCCACGAACCAGTAATTGACATAATTTGATATAATTTTCCTGATTTAAATGTTATTGAATCAGATTTTGAAAAATCTAAAGTTAATAACCAATCTTTGAATGCAGGAGAGTAGTCATACGTATCACCCTCATCACCGCTATCTTCAATTGTCATAAAATTAGAATATGAGTGATTATCAAACTTTGTTTTAAGATTTAATTGCCCGTCATCAAAAGAAATTTTGTAGAAATCATTTTGAATATCAGTAGATACTTCTAATGTATTTACTGGGTTGTTTTCAGAGACGGACTGAATGCAGTAGCCAGTCCAATCTGTAGCTGATATGATCGTTTTAAAAGCAATTTTAGTAATATAATAAAAATCATCAGTCATTTCAGTTTGATCACGGCGTAAAACTGCTGCATTTTCTTCCTTTTGATAAATAATATCAAAAGGAACATCAATGCCGTCTATTGTTTTAAGATTAAAATTAGCAAAAGAAGTACTAACTTCGAATTCACGAATTTCATTAACTGGTAAAGGAAGTGGATTCCAAGCAAATAAATTTAATTGTTTTTTATCTGAAATAGAAATACTTAGTTTACGAAGTAGATAATCTTTGAGTGAAAGAGATAATTGATCTGCCACAATTCCACGATGTAAGATATCTTGATTTGTTTTATCACTGTTACAGCCACCGGAACTATCATGAGCTTGTCCACGGGCAATAGTCTTCCAAATATCATCAATTAAACCTTGCTTTTCAGATATACCCTGATGTGTAGCAATAGCCATTAAAGGCTCGACTTCATAAGTCATTCTCCGTTCTAATTTATCGTAAAGCTGTTTTAAATCGTAACGAGAAGAATAGATTCCTCGATGTATTTTAGAATCTGATGGATCAATGAATTCTCCATTAAATGATGGTAAATTGGACTCCTTAGCTAATGCATCAAAAAATTTTGGATACGTACTTTCTTGAATAACAGAATCAGATTGTAAAAGAACACTATTAGCAGTTGCAAGTCTATCTTTTAAATTATGATCGATAGCTCGCTGGTCGCCACCAATTGGTAAAACAAGATTGTCAGATGTAGTATTCGTTGAGATTTTCTCCGTTAAATCGAAAAAGTTATCATTTTCAACTAAATCTACACCTGCATAATAGCCATTTTTAATATTAGCAACTAAAACTTTGGAGGAGTCATTACTTGTCCAGTAAAAATAGCGGGAATCGTTTTCTGTAGGGAACCCACGCCAGAAAACGGTGCTATTAATACCAAATCCATTATATATTTTTGGCATATCTTGTCCTTGTCCAAATGAATCTGGGAGATACCCAACTTTCATTACGCCACCTAAATTGTCAGCTAGCTTTGATCCAATTCTGATATTGCGAACAATAGATTCTCCAGAAGTAACCATTTCATCAATTTGAGTATACCAAGGTCCAATGAGTAAACGACCCATAGAAACATATTTTTTGATAAGATCTTCTTTTTCTGGAGCTGTATTTAGATAATCATCAATAATTGACATCTGTCCATCTAATAGATAATAATCTAGTTCATTTTTAGATAATGCCTCAAAAGCTTCGTCCATATGGAAGGCAAATTGAATTCGAGCCTCTTGACGTGTAAAATACCATTCAAAATCCCAATGAGTATGTGCGATTGCATGAATCTGTTTCAAATGAAACACCCTTTCTTCTCTTGAATTAAATTCAGATTATTCTGTAACCATGTCTGCATCCAATTTTCTTGCTTCTGCACGTTCATGGCGTTGGTTGATAATAACAAATGGAGCATATAGTGCAGTATCTAAGACAACTAAAACAGCAGTTAAAACGACTGGGCTTAGATGGAATGCACCTAATACCCAAGTGCTAATGAAAATAGGTTCATTACCAGAATTTAAAACTACAAGAGGTACAACCCAACCGATTGAAGTTACAACATATGCAATAATTGCATTTGTGACAGGTACAACAATCCATGGAATGAACATTAGTGGATTTAAAACAATAGGTAAACCGAAAATAACAGGTTCATTAATACCAAAACAACTTGGAATGAAACCTAGTTTTGCAACTTCTCGCTCTTTTTCACCTTTATTTGTGAAAATCAGCATTGCAATAATTAAACCAAATGTTGCACCAGAACCACCAATCATGGCGTAAACATTTGTCATTGTATTAGGTGAAATTGAAATATCAGCAAAACTTTGAGTTTCAGCAAATTTTGCAACGTTTTTAAGGAATAGTGGTAACCAGAAGGCTGAAATAACGCCCCAGACGATATTGAAACCATGTAAACCAAGGAACCAAAGGATTTGTTCTAATAAAATAACAATAATAATAGCTGGAAGCCCAACACCAACGCTTAACATTGGTGAGATAACAATATCAGCAATCATTTGTACTAATGAAACATAGCCAAGTGACTGTATTGTAATTCTTACGATACCAAAAATAATAAGTACTTCGGAAATTGGAATTAATGAGAAAAATGAATCGAAAACATTTTGTGGTACGTTACCAGGCATTTTAATCGTGAACTTACTTCTTGCGAATCGAGCGAACAACGAAACGGCAAGCATTCCAACAATTAAGGCTGTAAACATACCTTCATAACTAAAGAATGAAGTTGAAAAACCTTCAACAACTTTAGCTTTGCTATCCAAAAAGTTAACGTTATTAGGAATCATGACGAAGTATGCTGCGAATGCCAATAATGTGGCAATAATTGGATTTAAACCTTTATTTTTTTCGTCCTTTTTTAATTCCATTGCATACGAGTATGCTGATGAAAAAACAACGATTAGTGCAACAATACCAAGAGTAGCAGTACCAATGTAGCCGAATAAGTCACTAATACTTGTTAAAATGACATTATGAATATCTTTTGCTTTAATTAATGCATCAAGTTCCATTTTGATTAGATTTGAGAATGATCCGACAACAGTAAACGGAATTGTTCTAACAAAGGCATTCTTAATAGCTTGTAAAATGGTATTTCTTTCAACCCATGCTGAAACTTTTAAGAGTGGCCCCTGGATTTTTTCTAAGTTAAAATGCATAATAAAGACTCCTTTTAATTTTGTTTATAGAAAGCGCTTTCTATAAACAAAGTATAACAACATCTTTTTAATTTGTAAATACATATTTAAATGAAACGTGTTTACAAATTAAATTATATAATATAATATGTATATACAAATGTATAGAAATGAGGTAGACAAATGTACAGATATCGAGAAATATACTCAGATATTAAACGAGATATTTTAACAAATCATTATCGTGCCGGGGCTTTACTGCCAACTCAAGAAATATTAACCGAAAAATACCAAGTTTCTAGATTAACGTTAAAAAAATCATTAAATTTACTAATTGATGAAGGATTAGTTTATAGTAAGCAAGGGTCAGGGACGTATGTGCGACCAAGAATGGATAGTCAATCTACGGAGATGTTGCCTCTAGATTTACCTGTTGGTGTCACATATTCACATCGAGATCAAAAAATATCAAGTAAATTAATACATTTTAATGCCCGATTACCAACAGAAATAGAACAAAAAAATCTACAAATATTATCTAATGATCCAGTTTATGAAATTAAAAGGGTTAGATTGATTAATAAAAAGGTCTATAGTTTTGAGCACTCAGTGATGCCGGTCTCAATTGCGCCTATCGATGAAAAGGTATTATCAGGATCCGTGTATGACTATTTAGGGAGTCACGCGAACTTACAGTTAACAGATGCAAGACGAGTGGTTTATGCTGAACCAGCAAACAAAGAAACTAGTCAAGTTTTAGAAGTTTCCTTGGATAGTCCAATTTTTGTAATTGATCAAATCGCTTATGATCAAAAAGGCCGCGCCTTTGAATATTCGACGTCAAGATTTGTGAGCAATCATAATAAATTTGTCTTAGATGTTCATTTAAATAAAAACAACTAAAAAAGAGATTCCTGCAATATACTTTTTTTTAACCGATTTTAAAATAGGATAGCATAAAGTAGAGTAGTTTGTGATCGTAACTAGCAGTGATATTGTGGGACAATACGCGATATGTGTTGAAGTAATAAATAAAGTATGGAAAGGAGGATGCAACAATGATAATAAGACAAGAAGAAATAGAAAACGATTATAGTTTTTCACAATCTACCTTAAACGTAATTGTTATGGATTCAAAAATAACCAGCATTTCTTTACCCGAATTGAATTAATTTTGCATAAGAAAAGGCATCTGTCTTTCGACAAATACCTTAGTATTCCGCCACCAACACCAGTTGACAAAGAGCCCTTTTTAAAAGAATAATCAGTTAATCTTTAAATCTGAGCGGTATTAAAATTGAACCGAGTGGTTATTTAATACTGATTCAAAATCTCAAAATAACATATATAAAAAAATTCCCTTGAAATATCTAGACATTAGGTAAATAATGTGGGTGTAGCGAACTGTGTAGGAGTAAAAATGATATGGGGGTTAAAAAGATTTGGTTCGCGGAAATAATATGTAGGGGTGATTAAATGAATATGCTAGTTAGTGATTTTGATGGAACGATTTTGAGAGGTGACTTTGTAGATAAGAATACAAGAGAGACTATTGCGAAACACAACAAAGAAAATGATCTCTTTGTTGTGGCCACCGGAAGATCTCCAAAATCGATAGTCAATGCGAAAGAAAAATATGGTCTACCTGAGTTTAACTACGCTCTAGCATCAAATGGCTCAATAGTAATTGATAGTAGAGGTCAGATTATTAAAGCATTCTATCTGAACGGGGAGCAGATCAATGCGATAAAAGAAATAATTAATAAATACTTGAGTTCAATCGAACGAATTATGATTTCAAGTAGTGACAATGAATTACGTAGTTTCGATAAATTAAATCCTAGCTCGGATAATATTTGTTCAATTACTGTCGTAGCAAGTACTAAAATTATCAATGCTATAAGTGAGAAAATAGCAACGAAAAGAATATTGAATTTCAATCGCAATGGAAAATACTTAGACATTACGCGTGTGGGTATTGATAAGAGTACTGCAATTAATTGGTTGGTTAACATAAAAAAAGTAAATATTAATAATGTGTATTCTGTCGGAGATGATTATAATGATATAACAATGCTTCAAAGCATTAATAAGTCATTTACTTATAATGATAGTCCGTTGCCTGTCAAGACTGCTGCTAGATATTTAATAAATGTATACAGTGATATAAGTAATTATGTGAAGAAAGAAGTAGAATAAATGAAATCGCTTACATCGGCAACTAATCGTTTCTTCAATTCCAGAATTTTGACTGGAATCAAAGATGGGATGATATATACCATCCCCATTACAATTGTAAGTTCTATTTTCATTATTCTTGTACAATTTGATATTAATCCCGATTTGAAAGTCTTAATGAATCGATTGATTACTTTTTCGTTCAACATTTTAGGTGTAGTAAGTTGTTTAGGAATTGCTTTTTCGATGACTAAAAACGAAAAATTAAAACTAGAAACAACTATTACCGCACTAATTTCATTTTTAGTTCTTTGTGGAGCAGAAAATGTAAAAATAGTAAAGAATATAACCATTGATTGGATTGGAAGCAAGGGGATTATTGCAGCGATGTTAATCGGAATACTCATCCCTATTTTCTTTGAAAAGATTGTTAACTTAAGGATTGGAAATAAAGTTTTTAAAGATTTACCGAGTAATGTTGGAATAGCTTTTGAGTCTTTAATTCCGATGTTTTGTTGTTTTATTGTTATAGGTGTCGTTCAATTTGTATTTCAATTTATCATAAAAAGAACCTTCGTAGAGACTATTTATACTCTTTTGCAGCTTCCTTTACAAAACTTATCGGACACGTTTTTTGGTGTGATTTCTATCTCGGCATTGATTTCAGTTTTTTGGTTTTTTGGCATTCACGGTAATTCCGTTATTGGTGGAGTAATAACACCGATTTTATTGACAAATACTATTGAAAACCAGTCGATTATAGCAGCACACCATAATCTAACAATAGTGAATGGAGCGCATATAGTAACTCAACAGTTTTTAAATCAATTTATTACTATGACAGGAAGCGGTATTAGTATAGGGCTTATTCTATCAATGATTATTTTTTCAAAAGAGTCAGGTAATCGCAAGCTAGGATTAGGTGCTTTTGTACCTTGTTTATTTAATATTAACGAACCAATAGTTTTTGGACTACCAATTGTATTGAATCCATACATGGTAGTACCGTTCATTTTTATTCCAGTTATTACCGGAATGTCTTTATATCTTTGTATTCTATATGGAGTTATTCCGCCGTTTAACGGTGTCATTCTTCCGTGGATAACACCACCATTAATTTCAGGCTTTTTGCTAGGAAGTTATAAATATGTTGTGTTTCAAATCGTAATTATCATTATGTCTTTTGTTGTTTACACACCGTTTTTAAAGCTGTACGAAAATAATAGCACTAAGTTAGTCTTAAAGGGAGCGCATAGTAATGGAAAATTTTGATATATCCGTAATCATTCCAACCTACAATCGGAATAAATTACTTGAAATTAGTTTGCAGTCACTACTTAAACAAAAACTGAATAATACGACTTTTGAAGTAATAGTTGTCGATGATGGATCGTCTGAAGAAACAATCTCAATTGTTAAGGCATTTGAGACATCACTGAATATTAAGTACTATTATCAGTCGGATAATGGATTTAAGGTTTCTGAAGCGAGAAATGCTGGAGCAAATATCTCTGGGGGTAAATATCTCGTATTTATTGATGCTGGTATTGCAGTTTGTAGTACATTTGTGAGTGAGTACCATAGAATTTTAGTAAATAATGAAAATAGTTTTGTGATTGGTTATGTTGCGGGATTTGATGATCATGATAAATATAAACAGGCAATTATTGATAACTTTAATGCGGCGGATGTCGATGGCACGATTCAAGTATTATTGAATTTAAATGCGTATGATCGCCGTGAATCAGTATACCAGTCAATGGGAGATGATTTGTCTAAGTGGCCAGCACCATGGGTAATTGGTTGGTCATGTAATATTGGAATATCAAAAGATGCCTATCAAAGAATCGGAGGATTCGATGAGGCTTACACAACTTATGGTGGAGAGGATGCAGATTTCGCTATTAACGCATTTGTGCATCATATTAGATTTATCCTTGATAGATCTGCGATTGCAGTTCACTATCCACATGAAAAAAATAAAAATACAGTAAGCACCGAAGAAGCTAAAAAATATACGCTAAGGAAAAGAAAATATATGTTCAATAAATATGGTTTAAGCTCAATTAGAACTTGGATTGGAACTAAAACGGAATTATTAAATGGAGAGTTGAGTAAAGCTGGTGGAAATAATGAAAACTAAGAACGTTGTTGATTTACACAATTTTATAGACGTTAATGATGAGAGATTGCGTAATGGTATGTTGAAGCAAACTGTTGTTGATTTTTTGGATAATTTTAATTATGTGGATCTAACTAGATTAAATCATTCATACACTGCAAATAGTAGCCAAATATCAAAGAGTGCAATTATTGAGGGGAATGTGTATATCGGTGAAAATGTTATTATTCAGGGGTTTGCTTACATCAAAGGCCCAGCAGTCATCAAAGACAATGCATTGATTGGGAAAAGTGCATTTATTCGAGGTGGCTGTTATATTGGGGAAAATACTATAATTGGGCATTCCTCGGAGATTATTAATAGTGTGATTCTGGATGATACGCATATTGCACACTTTAATACAATAACGCGGTCTTTTATTGGAAGTGATGTAAACTTTTCAGCTTATGCGTCGACTTCCAGCTTTAACTTGTATGATGAAATTGACGCGACTGGATGGCATAAAACAAAAAAAATTTTTTTCGATGATAAAACATATTTAAAAACAAGTTCAAAATTTGGAGCCATTATAGGTGATCACTGTCGCATTGGAGCTTACACTATGACATATCCAGGTGTTACAATGGGGAAAAATTGTGTTGCGTTGCCACATCTCATGATTAAAGAGGGTTTTTATGCAAATGACAGTAAATTATACTTACAAGATTATTATACTCACACAGTAAAAAAAGGATGTTAGACAAATGGGATCAAGAATAATGCATTTATCAATTGCACAAGTAATAAATAATAAGCATGGGTTTGGAAATGATTTTTTAATTGGAAGTATTACTCCAGATGTTAACAAAAATTCGAGAACACCCAAAGAGCTTACGCACTTTATGGTGAAACGCGAAGATGGAGAACATGATATGTTTCCAAACATGTTTCTAGAGGAGTATGGAACATGTTTGAATACGTTTCAACTAGGATATTATCTTCATCTTATATCTGATGATATTTGGCTAAAAACTGTTTATAAAAAATATATTTTAGAAAACATGAGTTATAGTAAGGATGAAGCGCTACGAAGATTCTATTTAGACTTTCACTATTATAATGGTATTCTGATAAAACAATATAAACTGGTAACTTTGAAAAATAACAAATACTTATCGACTGGGGTCAACGAAATAATTGATCGTGATATTAGTGAAATTATTGAAGACTTGGATGCTGATTTTGATGATATGTCTATCGAAGACTTTCCAGGTTTACTTAAAAAAGAGGATGTAGAACAATATATTAACGTTTGTGTAAAAGAATTTGAAATTTTTCTCTTGAAAGGCAGCTATGATGGTGTTAAATTTGTTTTTTATAACGATTTTTAGAAACAAAAATCTATATTATATAGTTTAAAAAAGTTGAAATCATTAAGGCGCTGCAACTATAATTTGAAACCTGGTGAACGGTTTAAATGATGGTCATTTCAGAATTAGATAGTTCTAACTCACAGAAAGTTTCAATTTTAATTCGTTCAGATTAGGTTATACTAGACAAAAGATCAGTTCCTAGAAAGTGTGTTTGTGGTAAACACCATTTTAAAGGAAGCTGACCTTTTTTGTCCGAACAGCGTTCGGATTAATTTTACAAGCTACCAAGAAGTAACAAAAATTAGCCATACTCCTTGCAGGAATCTCTTTTTTAGTTGTTTTCAATTATTCGTTTAAAGCTTTGTAAGTTTGAATTAAAGGCATGTTTAGCGATTGGCATGAGTAATTTTAATGGTAAATGTGAATGATCATTTTCAGACAAGTAAAAATTTTCTTCTAATAATGTTGTTGCATTTTTACTAGTCAAATTAAAAATTAGAGTGTATTCGAGTTTTCCTCCGGTACTTTCATAGTAGATTGTATCATTTTCTGAACTAACAGAAATTTCCTCATTTTTATTCAAAGCAGAATCTGTTCTGTGAATATTGAATTTATTGTTGTCAATTGGCTGTACCTGAATAATATCAGGTATCCATTTCAGTAAAGTTTCCGGATTTTTTAAAAACAACGCGATTTTTTCTTTACTTGATTTGATTGAAATAACATTTGAAAATAGTGGTTTTTCCATAGGATGAAACCTCCTTTTATTTGATGACTTCATCCTATCCAATTTGAGTAAAAATTAAAAATCAGTATTCTGATATTCTAAATATTTTTATAAATTTGTTCATTAAAAAGGCCAGTTAGTAGCTGTTGCTTTTCAGTAGCGGCTAAAAAATTATCTTTATCTTCTGCTCTTTTTGCAATTTGAGCCATTAAATAAAAAGAGTTGGCTAACATATAGTGTGAGTTATGATCAGTAGCGAATTTAACAGACTTGTTTATCCAATTAAGAGACATTGTTAAATTATTGAGCTTAAAATAAATAAGTGCTGTCAAATAGAATAAAATATTTTGATTTTCTTCATAAAATAATTTATTAAAGTCCATAAAAGTCTGATCAATATATTTCTCAGCCTTATTTTGTAAATTTTGCTTTGCATATATAAAGGCCAAAGAGACGGTACCAAGTCGGGTAAGGGTATCTGGCAGAATTTTATTACTGGAAGCAAGGGACAACTTAATATATTTTTCGGTAGCAATCAATTTATTTTCAGTATGTAGAGTTGCAATACCGATATAATAATAGTATGCCTGAAGTTGCTTATCCGTTTTTAAATTATTGGTAACCGTTTCTTTATTTAGAAACTGGAGTAACTCTTTGTATTGGTGTTGATTACATAACTTAGATACACGTTCATTGAATTCATTTTCTGAACTGATATCAAAATTTTCCAGAAGACTTATTTGGTCTAAAGTAATCGATAATTTATGACATAGTTGGATTAAGAGCTGTGCATTAGGTATGTATTTATTATTTTCAATAGCACTAAGCATCGATTGCGCACAAATATCTTTGGAAACTTCTTTTTGAGTTAAGTGTAGCGATTGGCGAGTTTCTTTTAAAATTAATCCTAAGCTATTAGGCATGATATAACCTCTTTCTAGTTTGAAAAAGTTAAACAGTAATTACTGGGATAATAACATAATGGGGCATAATGATAAAATTTCATGATTAATAAATCAAACTACCATTTTTCAATCATGTCGCGTACAATTAACCTACAATTGAATGTTAAAATTTAAATAATTTGAGAATTAACAAAAGGGGATAGAATCATGCGTGCAGAATTCCAAAAGCAACATACTGAGACCTATCAGATAGACAACCATAAAGGTCTAAACGGCTGGATATCTTTCTTCTTGAGCCTTAGTTTAATCGTACTATTTGTGACAAGTGTCTTAAAAATAACCGTTTTGAATCAAACTTATACTGAAGAAAAAATTTTAACAGATTCGAACGTGACACTTGTGACACGACAGATGAATGATGGTATTTCAAGTATTGCGACATTAAATGATGTGCCAACGTCAGCTGTTAAAGATGCTTTAACGAATCAACAAGTTACTAACATTGCGAAAAATAGTTTTAGTAACGTATATGCTGGAAAACAAACTGTCATCAATCCAACTGAGATTACCAATCAAGTTGCTAGCAACGTTATGAAAAAAACGGACACATCAAATCCGTTGGTTAGCGCTAAAATTGATGGGATTGTCGCAACTTTTAAAAGTAATTTAAGTGAATATTTGACGAATAATATCCAAACGCCATATCTTTCAAAAATTGCTAGTACAGTTAGTTCGGTAAAAGTAATAGTCCAAACAGCCTTTATGTATAGTTTAATAGCTTCTGTTATTTTTGCGCTACTCTTACTGGCTATTAATCGGGCATTCTTTATACCGCTTAAATACGTCGGATTCAGTGCAATCTGGAGTGGTGTTCTAGTTTCAATTGGTTCTGCAATTGCCTTGTACAGTGGCCTAATTGGTATTGTGTCTAGTAAAGCTTCTGTTTTTACTGATATTGTGAATAATTATATCAGTGACACATTTAATACCATGTTAGTGGGTAGTTTAATTTTACTTGCTGTTGGTCTAGTATTCTGGTTAATTGGTCGTAATAAAAAATAAAAAGCAACTGATGTTCAGATTAATTTCTGAATACCAGTTGTTTTTATTTGGAACTATTCCTAAGTGTTAAGGTTGTTCCAATGGTAATAATCTGAGGGATAATTTCAGTCATCGACATTTGATTGACTAATAGTTCTGCAGCAGATTGACCCATTTTTTCTGTATAAACTTTAACTGAACTAAGCGTTGGGAAAGTATATTCAGCAATAGATGTGTCATTAAAACTAATTAAACTGATTTGTTCAGGCACTTTAATTGATATTTCATTTAATGCACGTAATGCACCGACAGCCATTGCGTCATTTGCAATAAACAACGCTTCTGGTAAATTATCTGATTGATCATTTAATAATTTCAAGGTTAATTGATAACCTGATTCTGGCGTGAAATCGCCTGTATAAACCCATTCGGGATGGTAGTTGCTAGTACGTTCTAAGTGATTTTTAAAGTGAGTGAAGCGGGAATCTGGGCCTAAATTGACATCATCAAATGTACTTTCTTGTCCTGCAATCATGCCAATTTTAGTTAAATTTTGTTTTTTAAAATGGTCAATAACGGTTGTAACTGGCGTTTTGAAATCAGTCATGACGCAACTAATACCAAAATTTAGTGTGTTCATATCAACAAAAACTAAATTAGAATTTAGTTCTTTAAATCCGGCTATTTGTGCTGCACTGTATTTACCGATAACAATAGCACCAAGAGTATCAGTCAAGGCGCTAAATTGATCATTTTGGAAAAAACGTGTAATTTCATAACCGAGTTCAATTAATTTACGTTCGATACCAATTCGAATTGAAAGGTAATACAGGTCATCTAATTCTTCTTTTTCTGTATACCATTCGATAATAGCAATCTTACCTTGAGGTGTACTGGATTTCTTTTTATTTTTTGAATAATTTAAACTTTCAGCTGCTTCAAAGATTCGTTTACGTGTATCGTCGCCAACGGATAATGTTTGATCGTAATTTAACACGCGAGAAACAGTTGCATTAGAAACTTTTGCCAACTGTGCAATGTCTTTAAGTGTTGCCATGACTACCTCCTGATTGATTGGTTATGTGTATCAGTTTACCATAATAAAAAGAATGTCGTAAAAAGATTGTAATTTTAGTAAATATTTAGTAAAATGAAAGCGGTTAATAAATTGGAGGAAAATATAATGAAAATTAATGAATTAAAGAGCGAATTTAAAGATGTTTACGGTGTGGACGCAAATGCAAGTTACTTCTCACCAGGTCGTATCAACTTAATTGGGGAACATACTGATTACAATGGTGGACATGTTTTCCCAACAGCAATTACATTAGGCACATATGCAGTTGCAACAAAACGTGATGATACAACAATTAATATCATGTCAAATAACTTTAAAGATAATGGCGTTGTCTCATTTGATTTAAGTGATTTATCATATCAAAAAGAACATAACTGGGCTAATTATCCAAAAGGGATGATTGTTTACTTGAAAGAGCAAGGTTATGTTATTGATAAAGGATTAGATATTTTACTTGAAGGTAACATTCCAAATGGTGCTGGTTTATCATCATCTGCATCAATTGAATTATTGATGGGTGTTATTTTAGAAGATCAATTTAATTTAGACATTGATCGTGTTGATCTTGTTAAAACAGGTGTCATGGTAGAAAATAAATTTATCGGTGTTAATTCAGGAATTATGGATCAATTTGCAGTCGGTATGAGTAAAGCAAATCATGCTATCTTACTGGATACAAATACACTAGATTACGATTTAGTACCAATTGATTTAAAAGACAACGTTATTATTATTATGAATACAAATAAACGTCGCGAATTAGCAGATTCTAAATATAATGAACGACGTAGTGAATGTGAAGCAGCATTAGCATTATTACAAGAGAAAAATGATATTAAATCATTAGGTGATTTGGACAATGCTAGCTTTGATTTACAAACATACTTAATCCAAAAAGAAAACCTTCTAAAACGTGCGCGTCATGCAGTTTCAGAAAACCAACGGACGATTATGGCTCAAGAAGCTTTGAAAAATGAAGATTTAGTACGTTTTGGTAAATTAGTTAACGCTTCACATGTTTCATTACAATTTGATTATGAAGTAACGGGTATTGAACTTGATACACTTGTTGAAACAGCATGGGAACAACCAGGAGTACTAGGTGCTCGAATGACTGGTGCTGGTTTTGGTGGTTGTGCAATTGCCATTGTTGCTAAAGACAAAGTTGACGCATTTGAAAGTGAAGTGGGTCGTATCTACGAAGAAAAAATCGGTTATGCACCAAGTTTCTATTTAGCAGAAATTGCTGATGGCGCTAAAAAATTAGATTAAGCATAAAGAGATAGAGGGAAAAACATGGATTCTAAACAATTAATTTCAAAATTCGTCGATAAAGTTATTCAGTTTGATCCAACGACTTATTCGACAGATGATAAAATTTATTTAGTAAACGTCGTTTTAGATTTGGTTGGTGAATCAGAGATAGAAGTAACTGAACCAGTTTCTGACACAATAATTGCTGTTAAAGACGAGCTACTTAATTTAGCAATCAAAAACGAGAAAATCAGTGCTCTAATCGCGGAGCAAGATATTCTTGGTGCTAAATTAATGGATCTGGTCACACCAATTCCAAGTCACGTGAATAAACATTTCTGGGATTTATACGCAAAAGACCCAGAGAAAGCTTTGGCTTATTTTTATGAATTAAGTCAGGCTAACGATTACATCAAAGTTGCGGCTATTGCGAAAAACATTGCTTATCAGGTACCAACAAATTATGGTGATTTAGAAATCACCATTAATTTATCTAAACCTGAAAAAGATCCAAAGCAAATTGCTTTAGCTAAAACAATGAAACAAACGGGTTATCCTAAATGCCAATTATGTATGGAAAATGAAGGCTATGCTGGAAGACTAGATTTCCCAGCTCGTCGCAATCATCGGATTGTACGATTTGATTTGGGGGATGCAACATGGGGCTTTCAATATTCGCCTTATGCTTACTTCAATGAACATTCAATTTTCTTAGATGAAAAGCATGAACCTATGGTAATTAACAAAACGACATTTTCAGATTTACTTCAAATTGTTAAAAAATTCCCGGGCTATTTTGCGGGAAGTAATGCAGATTTACCAATTGTAGGTGGCTCAATTTTAACGCATGAACACTATCAAGGTGGACGTCATGATTTTCCAATGGCAAAGGCAGAAATGAGTCAAACAATGCAATTTGCAGGATTTGATGACATTCAAGCAGGTATTGTGAACTGGCCAATGTCAGTCATTCGTTTAAATGGTGAAAATCCAGAACGATTAGCTGATTTAGCAGCAAAAATTTTAACGTCTTGGCAAGAATATAGTGATGCCGATGCACAAATTTTGGCAAAAGATGCTGACGGTACGCCACATCATACTGTGACGCCAATTTCTCGAATGCGTGACGGTCGTTATGAATTGGATTTAGTCTTGCGAGATAATCAAACATCTGATGAATTTCCAGATGGTATTTATCATCCACATGCTGATGTTCAACATATTAAAAAAGAAAACATTGGCTTGATTGAAGTTATGGGATTAGCTATTTTACCACCTCGTTTGAAAACTGAAATAACAGAGGTTGAGAAGTATCTAACAGATCAACCAAATGTCATGGCGGCTTATCATAAAACTTGGGCTGATGAAATTAAGCGTGATAATTCGATGATTTCTAAAGAGACGGTTAGTGAGCTCGTACAAAACGAAGTTGGAAAAGTCTTTATGCGTGTTCTTGAAGATGCTGGGGTTTATAAACAAGATGACCACGGCCAACAAGCATTCGTTAAGTTTATTAAACAAGTTTAAACGTAAAAAGATTAACTTATTTAAGTTAATCTT
This sequence comes from Dellaglioa sp. CoH-56-MRSF-11, assembly GCF_056782135.1. The sequence goes on from NZ_JBXAYE010000001.1 coordinate 359,278, forward strand.
TTTTATTTAGAAATCAAATAGAAACTAACTGGTTAACGATAATTGTTAAGATAGTGTTAGAAAATTCTCTTTTTAATGTTTTGTGTTAAAATAAAATATATAATATTCTTACTAAAGTTGACATGCTGGTAATTATGAGAATTCTCGGAGGAATAAATGTACAAAAAAGATATTCTGGATCGACCAGAGTTTTTAATATGTGAAATTATTGAATTGCTATCATTAAATGAACATGGGTTATCAAGAAAAGTAATCTGTAATCGATTAAATGTTTCAAATACAGCTTTGCGAGTTGCACTAGAGTAATTGGATGGCGAATTCAATTCAGGTGATGAACCCTATATGATCATAAAAAAGAATAACATTCAATTTATAGGTAAAGGCAAAATTAATTTTTACGAAACGGTTTATCGGTATGTGAAAGAGTCTATTAATTACCAAATTTTAATGGCATTCTATTATGATGAAAATAGCAGTATTGAAAATTTGAGTCTTAGTTTAAATGTTAGTGAATCATCTATCTTCAGAAGAATTAAGCAACTTAATAATTTGTTGTCTGAATTTCAGATTAAAATTGCACATGGTGAGGTAGTTGGTTCTGAATTACAAATTAGATTTTTTTACTATTCACTATTTCTAGCGACAGATTTTAACTATAATGATACGATAGAAGCGGGCGTCATTCTTGAATACATTAAAGTATTTGAAACATATTTTAACTTCAATGTGAATGATAGTAATTTAATGAGGACTAGAATTTGGATGAAGGTCAGTGTTCATCGAATGATGCGAAAAGATCGTGATAATTGGGTGATTTCTGATGATTTAGCAGATATGATTGCAAATAATTCACTATTTAACCAAGTTGAAGAAAAGATGCAAGATATTTATATTAAGTTCTCAAATAAAATTGATGTTCATTTTGAGAGCGCCCTACTTTACGCTTGGACAACTGCTTTTGTTTCAGTTCCTTCAAGTGCTTACTTGTCCCGCGATTTTATTGCAATTAATCACACAAATAACACCAAACTTCAACAAGCTGTTAAATATTTGGAACAAGGATTTGAATCTAAATTAGATGTTAAAATTATCGGTGAAAATGTTAGTAAATCATTGTACCCAATTTGTACTGAAGCATTTTGTTTTCATGGAACGATGGATGCCGTGGGAACTTACATGATGAATAGTTATCGAAAAAAATATTCAAATCATTCAGTTCGACGTCATGTTGAGATTGCCATGGATGAATTAATCGACAGTCCATTATTAGCTAAAAAATGGTCTGATTTCTATAAGCGATACAGGCAGCCATTTATTAATAAAATGGTCGAAATTTTTAGCGCTAGATTGTTAGAAAAAGAAACCATGTTAACAGTTGGGGTTGATTTAAATGCAAACGAGCGAATTAAAGAATTATTTGTCAGAAATATGAGTCAAGATTTAAATATTAATTTACGCGTTAATGTCAGTATTTATGATTCTAGTCAACGATATGATATGGTGGTTACTAATTTCATGAATAAAAATTATAAAAACAATGCATTTGATAAGTATATTATCACTGCATTAGGACTTGATAATGATATGCCAGAGATGGGGAAACGACTGTTAAACGTGAATAGAAAACACTATCAGTAAAAATGTTTCTAGTTTTTTTTTTGATAGTACAACCCATGAATCATTCGGTATACTCTATATTATAGAGAACTAACAAGAGATATTCGTGGGGGATTTCTTTTGAAGCATTAAACAGTATCGAATTGGGCAAACATTTATTTATTACAAAATAAAAAAAGACGATTATAATTTAACGATTATAATCGCCTTTTTTTATAGGCTACCAAGTGTGATAAGATAGAGAATAAACGTTATGACGAGAAATGAAGGATAATGACATGCAATTTACGCTAACAAACAATGGTGAAGGCACAATTAGTTTAAAAAAATTTTTAATTGAGGTTGGCGTTAGTAAACGATTAATCGCCAGAATTAAACAAGGCGAGGGACAAGTTCGAGTTAACAAAAAGAATGAATATTGGGATTATCAACTGATTGATGGTGATGAAGTTATTTTGACGTTGCCAGAAGAACCAGATAACGATGCCATACATGCAAGTGATGAACCATTAAATATCGTCTTTGAAGATGAAAACTGGTTAGTAGTCGATAAGCCAGCTGGTATGGTAACCGTGCCAGGCCCATCTAATGAAGATACAACATTGGTTAACCGTGTTAAAGGCCATTTGATTGCAACTCATTCAAGTAGTTTCGTGCCACATGTTATTACGCGTTTAGACCGTTTTACAAGTGGACTTGTTTTATTAGCTAAGCATGGATTTGCACATAGTTTGATTGCTGCTCAATTAAGTAATGGTCAGTTAGAAAAATCATACTTAGCAATTGTTGCAGGTGACGTTAAAAGTGATCAAGGAGATATTAAAGAACCAATTGGTAAAAAGGAAGGCGAAATTCGTCGTTCTGTTATGGCTGAAGGAAAAGCCTCAGAAACAACTTATAAAGTTGTAACGAGATTTCCAGACTACACATTAGTTGATGTGAAGTTAGTTACGGGCCGAACACATCAAATTCGTGTACATTTTGATTTTATTCATCATGCTTTGGTTGGGGATGCGTTATATGATGGCCCGATGGACAAAGGTATTGATAGACAGGCATTACATGCTGCTAAATTAAGCTTTGAAGATCCATTTACGGGTAAAAAATTAGCTTTTGAATCAGAACTCCCAGCTGATATGGCTCAATTATTAAAATAGTATCAGGCAAGATTGTATATTTGGATAAAGTGGCGAATATCTATTGTATTTCGTGAACTTTTTCTTTATTATTAATATAGTTATAATCAATTTGTGAAAGCACTTTTAAGTGAGGAAATAATAAATGAAAAAGATGATTATTAGAGGCGGTAAAAAACTGTCTGGCGAAGTAATAATCGGTGGTGCTAAGAATAGTACTGTTGCATTGATTCCTGCAGCTATTCTTGCGGATACACCTGTGCATTTTGACAGTGTCCCCGATATTTTAGATGTACATAATTTAATGAAAATTTTAGATCAAATGAATGTTAAGTCTGAATTTAACGCTGGTAACTTAATGGTAGATCCTACGATGATTAAGGATGAACCTTTACCTGGTGGTGCCATTAAAAGTTTAAGAGCTTCTTATTACTTTATGGGTGCCTTATTAGGTCGGTTCGGTCGTGCAGTTGTTGGATTTCCTGGTGGTGATAATATTGGACCACGTCCGATTGATCAACACATCAAGGGATTTAAAGCTCTTGGCGCTGAAGTTATCGAAGAAGAAGACGCAGTGATTATTACGAGTGGCCCTGAAGGATTAAAGGGAGCCCGTATTTTTATGGACCTTGTTTCAGTGGGTGCAACAATTAACATTTTATTGGCTGCTGTCCGTGCAAAAGGAACCACAATCATTGAAAATGCTGCAAAAGAACCTGAAACCATTGATATTGCAACATTCTTGAATAATATGGGTGCTCATATTCGTGGTGCGGGGACTGGTGAAATCAGAATTCAAGGTGTTGATAGCTTAAAAGCTGTTAATACGCATACGATTATTCCAGATCGTATTGAAGCTGGTACTTATATCTCACTTGCTGCTGCAATGGGTGAGGGCGTTTTAATTAAGAATGTTATTACTGAACATTTAGATTCATTTTTAGCTAAACTTAGTGAAATGGGCGTTACTTTCCAAGTGAATGAAGATAGTATTTTTGTTCCTGGTGGCGATAAAATTATCCCAATTGAAGTGACAACTTCACCATATCCTGGGTTTGCAACTGACTTGCAACAACCAATTACTGCCGTTATGCTCAAGGCTACAGGTGAGAGTCGTATTATTGATACACTTTATCCTGAACGGATTAAGCACATTCCAGAAATGCAACGAATGGGTGTTAAGATTGAATCAAAAGATGGCATTATTCGAATCAATCAATCAACTGAATTAACAGGCCAAACTGTTTATGCAGATGAAATTCGTGCAGGTGCTGCATTACTTGAAGTTGCTTTAATGACTAATGGTACGACTGTCATTGAGAAAGCCGATAATATTTTACGTGGTTATGATTGCGTTGTACAAAAAATGACAAATTTATCTGCTGATGTAGAAATTATTGATGAAGATTAGGTGATTAAATGAGCGACTTCTTAACGATGGGTGAATTAAAAGACAAGACGCTTAAAGAAATTTATGGCTATGCCCAAGAATATAAAATACAATATTATAGCCAAATGAATAAAAAAGAATTGTCTTTGGCAATTCTAAGGGCTCAAGCAAAACAACAAGGATTCATTTTGATGGAAGGTGTCTTAGACATTGTTCCCAATCAGGATGGATTCGGTTTTTTGCGTCCAATTAACTACGGCCCATCACAAGAGGACATTTATATTTCTGCCTCACAAATTAAGCGATTTAATTTAAGAAATGGGGATTTAGTCGGAGGTAAAGCACGACCACCAAAGCCTAATGAACGTTATTATGGGTTAATGCACGTTGATACAGTTAATGGTAAAAATCCAGAAGAAGCAAAGGAACGTCCACATTTTCCTGCACTGACGCCCTTATATCCTAATCGACAATTAACTTTAGAAACAACTAGTCAAAATCTTTCAACGAGATTAACTGATTTATTTGCTCCTATTGGATTTGGTCAACGTGGTTTAATCGTGGCACCACCTAAAGCTGGGAAAACAACTTTACTTAAAGAGATTGCTCAAGGAATCGCAGAAAATCATCCCGATGTAAAATTAATCGTACTATTAATTGATGAACGACCTGAAGAAGTGACTGATTTAGAACGATCAATTAAAGGTGATGTTGTATCGTCAACATTCGATCAACAACCAGAGAACCATGCGCGTGTTTCTGAACTTGTTTTAGAACGTGCAATGCGATTAGTTGAAGATAAGCAAGATGTTGTTATTTTAATGGATTCAGTTACTCGCTTGGCTAGAGCGTATAATTTAACGATTCCGCCAAGCGGACGGACGTTATCAGGTGGGATTGATCCAGCAGCATTTTATCGACCTAAAAAATTCTTTGGTGCTGCACGTAATATTGAAGAAGGTGGAAGCCTGACAATATTAGGAACTGCTTTGGTTGATACGGGTAGCCGAATGGATGATGTGATTTATGAAGAGTTCAAAGGAACCGGTAATATGGAATTACAACTCTCAAGAGAGCTTGCTGAACGCCGTATCTTCCCTGCTGTCGATTTAAAAAAATCAAGTACACGTAAAGAAGAATTATTATTATCTAAGCAAACAATTGAAGAACTATGGCAGATTCGAAAGATGATGACAGGCGATTCACTAGGTGCTACGGAACGTGTTATCCAAAAAATGAAGAAAACAAAAAATAATGCTGAATTTTTAAAAGAGTTAACAAAAACAAGTAAATAAAATTTAATTGTAAAACGAGTTAATTCGTGATAAGATTGTGCATGTTGTAATATAAAGAATAACTCTAATTCAGCAGATGGATTAGGGCAAAGGAGAATACTTACTTATGAAAAAAGAAATCCATCCAGATTACCATGAAGTTGTATTTATGGATACTACTTCAGGTTACAAATTTATCTCAGGTTCAACAAAACATTCAGAAGAAACAATTGAAATGGAAGATGGCAAATCATACCCATTGATTCGTGTCGAAATTTCATCGGATTCACATCCATTCTATACTGGACGTCAAAAATTCACTCAAGCCGATGGCCGTGTGGATCGTTTCAACAAGAAATATGGTCTTACAGACGCAAACGCTGCAAAATAAGAACTATTTCGAAAAGGAAGAAGCCAATAAGCTTCTTCCTTTTTTTATACAAAAAAATAGTAACGTTCAACTAGATTGAACGTTACTATTCAGCTTTTCGTGAATACATCCCTTTTGTGACGTAGAGAACCCAGATGAGATTAATACCAACTAAAATAGCGGTAGAAATAAAGACACCTTTGTAATCGAATACGCCAGAAACGGTAGAGCCAATCATAGGACCAACGACTGATCCCATGGCTTGGAATGATTGATTGTAACTGAACACTCGACCTGTGAATTCTGCCGGTGTATTTTTTGTTAGAATTGTTTGAACTGCAGGTAACATTGCGGCATCCGTAATCCCAATTAAGAAACGTAAGCCGCCAAGTTGCCAAACATTAGTCACTAATGCCATTGGAATAAAAATGAAAATTGCGACAGTAAGTGCAATTTTTAAAATACGTTCTGTTCCAATTTTATCGCCTAGTACTCCTAAGCGAGGCGCAGCAATTAGCGTTGCTATTCCTGGAATAGAAGCCACACACCCACTGATAAAGGTAACATTTCCAACGTTATGTAAGAGTTCTCGAACGTATAAGCTTAGAATAGGACTAATGGAATAATTTGATGCTTGAATGATTAAGGTAGTGACAAACATCCCGATAATTAATTTAGGATGATGTAATTTCTTGAAGATTTCTTTTGACGTTTGCATTTCACCTTTTTCAACAGGCGTAAAATGTTCATGTACAAAGAAATAACTAAGTAAGAAAACAATTAGCAAAATCGCAGCAGTAATGAAGAAGGTAATACGATAGCCGAAGACCCCAGCTATTGCGCCACCGATTAGTGGTCCAAATAAAGTACCAGTAACACTACCGGTAACTAAAATACCGAGTGCTTTACCACTTTGCCGCTTGGGTGTCTCTGTTGCAATCAGTGCCTGTGAGTTACTAATATAACCAGAAAAGACACCTTGTAATAAACGTAACGCAATTAATTGGTAAACGTTACTGACAAGCCCCATCAGGCCTAAAACAATGGCCATTCCGAATGAAGCTCTTAAAATCATTAATTTACGACCTTTTCGATCAGCTAAACGACCCCATAGTGGGGAAACAATGGCGGTAATTAAAAATGTAGATGAATAGGTAATGCCGCTATAAAAATTTAATTCGGTTTTGGTGAAGTCACCTAACGTATCAATATAAAGTGACATAAATGGCATAATTAAACTAAATGCCACGCCAGCCATGAACGTACCAAACCATAAAACAAATAAATTTTGTTCCCAAGGTTGTCTAGAACGAAAAAATGTTGATTTTAGTGAAGTCAACAAATTAAACAGTCCCCCTAAAGATATTTTTTGATAATTATAATCATAACACTAAACAAGGATAAAAGTTATATGGTAAAATAGTTGTTAAGCGAAAGTGGGGGTTATTAATGGAAAAAAATAAAGCAGCTAAAAAAAGTCGTTGGAAAAAATGGCTAACAACTATATTATTAATACTATTGTTATTGGTGGGGCTTTCGCTAGTATTCAATGAACAAATTAAAAACTTTATTGTTGGACTAACAGACCCAACCATTAATTCAGAATTAGTCGATAAAAATAAAAATAAAAAAGCATCCTTTGATTTTAGTGAAGTTAAGAGTTTGAATACGGCAGATGTCGTGAAAGCAAAAGCAAATGAAAAAAATTTGGTTTTACTTGGAGAAATTAGTATTCCGGATGTCTCAATGAACTTGCCGATTGCTAAAGGCGTTAGCACTGATACCTTGGCACTTGCTGCTGGAACTTTAAAGGAAAACCAAAAAATGGGCGAGGGTAATTATGCACTTGCTGGACATCATATGATTCGAAAGGATTTATTGTTTAGTCCATTAGTTAGCATGAAAATTGGCCAAAAAATCTATTTAACAGATGCTAAAAAGATTTATGAGTATGAAACATCTAAAATGAAATATATCAAAGCAACAGACGTTCAAGTTATTGATGATGTACCCGGAGAAAAATTAGTCACATTAATTACTTGTGATGATACGGGTGCCGGACGTTTGATGGTCCAAGGTGAGTATGTTAAAGATTGGACATACAATGCTGCACCAAAAACAGTTCAAAAGTATTTTAAAATGATTCATAATAATAAATAATAAAAATGACCACAAATTTTAAAATTTGTGGTCATTTTTATTATTTAATTTGTGCTTTAATATAATCAATCCAGTAAGGCATTCCAAGACTAATTAAGTTATAAGTTTCGTCAAAGTCACCAGTAATCCATGGATCAGGAACAGATTCTTTTTCTTTACCGGGAACAATTGAAAGGAAGTTAACGATTTTTTCTTTTTTAGATGCAGGTGCAGCTTTTTCAAGACGCTCAACATTGATATCATCCATTGCAATAATTAAATCACTATTAATGAAATCTAAGTAACTAACCGGACGTGAGATTAAGCCATCTGTTGGAATCTGATGTTCAACAAGTTTAGTAATAGTCCCTTCATGGGCGCCATTTCCTTCTTGTGAAGAACTTGTGCCAGCAGAATCAACAGTTACTTGGTCAGAAAGGTTTAACTTAGCTAAATCGTCTCGTAACATTGCTTCAGCCATTGGTGATCGGCAAATATTTCCCATACATACAAATAATACATTCATGTTAATAATCCCCTTTACAAATTTCTTAATAATGCTATTATGCCATAATAATCACATTATTAAAACTAGTTAGATAAATTGGTGTAACCGTTAGCTTAATTGCTTTCTAAAAGGGTCTAACTTTGGTATGATAATTAAGAATAGAAACTAAAATAAGACACTTTATATTTAAAGAGGAGACTGAAAATTATGGCAATGATTATTATCGGAGTTATCGTAGTACTTTTAGTTATTATGTACATTAGCGGCTACAATGGTTTAGTAAAAGCAAAAATCCGGACTGAGGAATCATGGAGTCAAATTGACGTCCAATTAAAACGTCGTAATGATTTAATTCCTAACTTAGTTTCAACTGTTAAGGGATATGCAACTCACGAAAAAGAAACATTTGCTAAAGTAGTTGAATTACGTAATCAATTAACACAAGTACCAACGGATGCACATGAAACAACAATGGAAGTTTCTAATCAATTGAGTCAATCATTGAAAAGTATTTTTGCGTTATCTGAAAGTTACCCAGATTTAAAAGCTAACACAGAATTCACTAAGTTAATGGAAGAACTATCAAATACAGAAAATAAAATTTCTTATTCACGTCAACTATTTAACTCAACTGCTGCAAGTTTAAATGCAAAAATTCAATCATTTCCAAGTAACATTGTTGCCGGAATTCATCATTTTACAAAAGTAGAATATCTTGAAGTCCCTGAAGCTGAAAAAGCTGTACCCAACGTTTCATTTGATTAAACAGTTAGGAGATAACTAATGCTATATGATCAAATCGCGCGAAATAAGCGCAAAACAGTTTATGTTTTAATTGGTTTTGTTTTATTGATGGTTGCGATTGGTAGTGCCGTTGGCTATGTTTTTTTCAATAGTGCTGTTTCTGGACTACTTATGGCTGTTGTCATTGCAGTTGTTTATATGGGATTGATGATTTCACAATCAACTAGCGTTGTCATGAGTATGAATCATGCAACTGAAATAAAATCAGTCGATGATGCACCTGAATTATGGCATGTTGTTGAAGATATGGCGATTGTGGGCCAAGTTCCAATGCCAAAAGTGTTTATTATTGAAGATGATAGTCCTAATGCGTTTGCAACGGGAAATAATCCAGAACACGCGGCAGTTGCTGCAACAAGTGGCTTAATCAATCGATTAAATCGTGAAGAATTAGAAGGCGTTATGGCGCATGAAATTTCGCATGTACGCAACTACGATATTCGATTATCAACAATTGCATTAGCATTATCGGCAGCAATTTCATTATTAGTAAATATTGGAATGAACTCATTTTGGTGGGGCGGAGGTCGCCGTCGAAGTGATGATCGAGAAGGTGGCGGATCATTAGAAATTATTTTGATGATTTTATCATTATTATTGGTTATTTTAGGACCAATTGCAGCAACAATTGCTCAGCTTGCACTTTCTCGAAACAGAGAATATTTGGCTGATGCTTCTGCTGTTGAATTAACGCGTAATCCGCAAGGACTAATCCATGCGTTGGAAAAAATTTCTGATAGTAAACCAATGGAACGTGCCGATCCAAGTAGTGCGGCACTTTATATTTCAAATCCATTGAAGAAAAAAACAACTGGATTATTTCAAACACATCCACCGATGGAAGATAGAATTGAAAGATTAGAAGCAATGTAAACTATTTTATAAAATGGGGATGATAGTGGTGAGAGACAATTTAGTCTACGTTCATGTTGAAACGGTTTCTCATTTGATTTTATCATATGGGATTTCCAAAGAAGATTTCATAACAAGCATTCCCAGATTACCAACTAATATTTTATCGTTAAACCCAGTGGATTATGAAAATGAAATTGACATCGCAACAGGATTTAACACGGTAACCGGGGAAGAAGATACTGCACGTTATTTGAATAAAAAGACTGTTGGGTTAAAGCAAAGTTGGATTGATTTCGATAGTCAAGATGATTTAGAATTAATAACACCAAGAGAAGTAGCAGAATTCTTATATTTGGGACATGCATTTTCTCATATTCAATCACCTTTTTACTATAAATTGCAGAATGACTACGTTTTTTTAACGTTACCAAATGATGCATTAAAAATCTACTATCGTTATTTAACGCAATTTTATAATGTTTTTTCTAAATCAATTATTAGACATGCGAATCAATCGTATCGTGAAAAAAATGGTCTGTTTAGACGACGTCCTATGACGTTGAAAAAGATACCTAAAAAAATTGTTGAAGAATTAATGCCATTATTTGTTGAAGGTGTAATATTAGATTTTTCAAGGATCACAATTAATAATACGAAGTTAATATTACCTGTCTATATTATGATAGATAACGTTTCTCAGATGAAGTGGCATGAGCCAACATTGGAGACAGAAAGTGCCAAGTTAGTTGCTAATTTGGAGTATCGATTTGTAGATCAAGAATGGTTTATCGAAGTTTCTAACAAATCTGCTTTTGAAGACAGTATTATATTCTAAAAAGATAACGTATTATTATGTTATCTTTTTTTATTTTTGTTGAATTTAAAAAGAATGGTACAATAGGACGTGCAAAAAATGGAGGGCAATACGAATGCGAGTTTATTTACTCTATGGTGGTAAAAGTGCAGAACATGAGATCTCACTTTCAACTGCTTTTCAAATAACACAAGCGATATATTACCAATACTATTCGGTAATTCCAGTTTATATTACGAAAACGGGGAATTGGCTGCAAGGTCAGACGCTTAACGAACCAGTTAAATTTGTTGATAATTTAAGACTTAGAGAAACAGATGAAAAAGGACAAGCAACGAATAATCATGAAAATTCAACTGGAATAAAATTTTTGCCAAATGGATTTGACCCTGAAGATAGTGTGGTTTTTCCTGTCTTACATGGCCCAAATGGTGAAGATGGAACTGTCCAAGGACTACTTGAAACGTTGAATATCCCCTATGTTGGTAACAGTGTACTAGCATCGGCTGTCGGTAATGATAAAATAATGAGTAAATTACTCTTTAAACAAGCCGGAATTCCGGTTGTACCATTCCAAGCGATTGACTCACAGTCTTGGGAAAATAACACTGCAAGTGTGATTGCCAGATGTGAGGGCGAATTACTTTATCCAATGTATGTGAAACCATCTAATTTGGGTTCAGGAATCGGTGTTACACAGGTGAATAATAGTGTTGAATTACAATATGCAATTGATAATGCTTTTGAACTTGGTCCTCGAGTGATTGTAGAACGAGGCATTGTAGCACGTGAAATTGAAATTGGATTATTAGGTAACGAAGAAATCGCAACAAGTGTACCAGGAGAAATTTTGTCGTTTGATGACGTCTATGATCGTAAACTTGCAATGAAGGAAGATCACGAAGCCAGAATTCCAGTTGAACTCGATGAGGAATTATTGGATAAGATAGTTGGTTTTTCTAAAACAGCTTTTGCGGTTATTGATGGATCAGGGCTTGCTAGGTGTGATTTTTTAATTAGCGCTAACCAAGATATTTATTTAAATGAGATTACAACAATGCCAGGATTTTATAAAAATGCAATGTATCCAAGATTGTGGGAAGCCGTTGGGCTGAGTTACAGTGATTTAATTGAAGAATTATTACAATTAGCATTGAAAAAAAATCAGGCAAATAATAGTAAACAATAGATTTAATGGTCATATGAATGCGAGGGTTTATATAATGAAAATGCAATTAACTGAAATTGCGAGCGCAGTTAGCGCCAAGAACGAAATTACTGATGAACCAATTAATATATCGAGTGTTTCATTTGATAGTCGACAACTAACGGAAGGCAGTTTATTTGTACCTATTGTGGCAGAAAATGACGGTCATGATTATATCCAAAGTGCGATTGATAATGGTGCAACAGCGACTTTATGGGCAGTTGACCATCAAGATACAATGCCAACGAAAATCCCAGCTATCTTAGTAGATGACACATTAATGGCTTACCAAGATTTAGCAAAACATTACTTGGATAAAATTAATCCTAAAGTTGTCGCAGTTACTGGTAGTAACGGTAAAACGACAACTAAAGATATGATTACAGAAATTTTAAGTCAGCAATATAATGTTTGTAAAACGGAAGCGAATTTCAATAATCATTTAGGCGTACCGATGACTTTATTAAGTATAGAACCTAATACGGAAGTTGTTGTTGTCGAAATGGGGATGGATCATCCTGGTGAGTTAGACTTTTTAAGTCGAATTGCACAACCTGATGTCGCTGTTATTACGATGATTGGCGAAGCACATATCGAATTTTTTGGTACGCGAGATAAAATTGCGGATGCAAAAATGGAAATTGTGAATGGGCTGAAAGAAGACGGCTTGTTGGTTTATAATGCAGATGAACCGTTATTAAGAGAACGTGTTTCCAATATTGAACAGCAATCATTTGGCTTCGGTCATGGTGAAAGTGCTGACTTGAGTGTTTCAAATGTTGTCGGCAATCAAACAATGACTAGCTTTAAAGTGAGAGAAATGGCTGATTTTAATTTTACAATTCCAATGATTGGCACATATAACGTAGATAATGCGATGGCTGCTATCTCAGTTGGTCGTCATTATCGTGTGTCACCTAAAAATATTGTAAAGGCGCTTAGTGATTTTGATTTAACGAAGAATCGGACAGAGTGGCTTAGAGGTCATTTGGGCGAGTCAATTTTAAGTGATGTCTATAATTCAAATCCGACAGCTGCAAAAGCTGTTATCAAAGCATTCTCAAACAGCGATGTTGAAGGTAATCGAATGGTTGTTTTGGGTGATATGCTTGAATTAGGTGAGCAATCTAGCGATATGCATCTCAGCTTGGCTGATAGTTTTGATAATGAAAAAATTCAAAGCGTTTATCTTTACGGAGAACAAATAAAATCTTTAGCAACAGCATTAAAATCAAAGTATGATGATCAACATCTTCATTATTATGATTTAGATGAAAAAGAAGCTATGGTTGAAGATTTATTAAAAATACGTACTGAAAAAGATTCTATTTTGATTAAAGGAAGCCATGGCGTTCATTTAGAAACCGTTTTATCGGCTTTACAAAGTAATTAGAGAGTTGCTTAATATTATTTAAGGTGCTATTATAGTTTAAATAGTGACTCATGAAGGGTCAGACTTAAATTAATTTAACTTTACAAGACAGTAATTGACGACGAACTCTTAACTGTGTTGTGAAGCATGTTAGTTTGCAAACACATTAGGAGGAATTTATACTTGAAATTTACAGAATTAGGACTATCCGATGAACTACTAAAGGCCGTTCAACGCAGCGGTTTTGAAGAAGCAACACCTATCCAATCTGAAACAATTCCAATGGCTTTAGAAGGAAAAGATGTTATTGGACAAGCACAAACAGGTACTGGTAAAACTGCTGCATTTGGTTTACCAATCTTAGATACAATTGATACAACAAAAGATGAAGTTCAAGCACTTATCATCTCACCAACACGTGAACTTGCTATTCAAACGCAAGAAGAACTTTACCGTTTAGGTAAAGAAAAACATGCTAAAGTTCAAGTTGTTTATGGTGGGTCTGATATTCGTCGTCAAATCAAGAGTCTTAATCGCGCACCTCAAATTTTAGTTGGAACACCAGGACGTTTATTAGATCATATTCGTCGTCGCACCGTTAAATTAGGTAATGTTAAAACTTTGGTTTTAGATGAAGCTGATGAAATGTTAGATATGGGATTCGTTGAAGATATCGAAAGCATCTTAACAACTGTTCCTGACGAACGTCAAACATTGTTATTCTCTGCAACAATGCCAACTGCTATTCGCCGTATTGGTGAAAGATTTATGACAGATCCAACTTTGGTAACTGTTAAGGCAAAAGAATTAACAACTGACTTAGTTGATCAATTCTACGTAATCTCAAAAGATTTCGAAAAATTTGATATCATGACACGTATGTATGATGCTCAAAACCCAACACAAACAATCGTGTTTGGTCGTACAAAACGTCGTGTTGACGAATTAGCTAAAGGATTTGAAATGCGCGGATACAACGCTAAAGGAATCCATGGTGATTTATCACAACAACGTCGTATGAGTATTTTACGTGAATTTAAATCAGGTAAACTTGATATTTTAGTTGCAACTGATGTTGCTGCTCGTGGTTTAGATATTTCTGGGGTTACCCATGTCTTTAACTATGATATTCCTCAAGATCCTGAAAGTTATGTCCATCGTATTGGCCGTACAGGCCGTGCCGGACATAAAGGAACTTCATTGACATTTGTTTCACCAAATGAAATGGATTACTTACGTCAAATCGAAAAATTAACTAAGAAACGTATGGTGGCTTTAACACCACCTACAGATGATGAAGCATTTGCTGGTCAAATTGAAACAGCAATCGCTGACGTTACTGCCTTAGTTAACAAAACTGATACTAAAAAATATGCAAAACAAGCTACTGAATTAATGGCTAAGTTTGAAGTTGCTGATTTAGTTGCAGCATTACTTAGTGATGTTATTAAAAATGATTCATCACAAGTACCTGTTAAGATTACACCAGAACGCCCATTACCTAGACGTAAGGGGGGTGGCGGTGGTGGCGGAAACAACCGTCGTAGCGGCAATGGCGGTGGAAATCGTCGTGGTGGCAACGGTGGTGGTTACCAAGGCAACCGTAATGGTGGCGGAAACCGTAGTAACGGTGGAAGTTCAGATCGTCGTAACGGAAGTAGCGATCGCCGTAGCAATGGTAATGGTGGCGGAGGTTACAAAGGTAACCGCTCAAGCGATAATCGTTCAAATGACAACCGTTCAAACGGAAGTAGCGCACCAAAACGTAACTTCACAATCAGAACAAAAGATTAATTTGAATATTGAAAAGAGACCTATTAATTTAGGTCTCTTTTTTTGTTTAAAATTGCTATTCTTACAATATTGATAGGTAAAATATAAACGATTTTAGTGCAGAAAATGAATAAATTTGATAAACTTAACAAGGATATCAATGAAAAGAAATAGGTGATAATATGATTTATGGAATTGGTGTTGATATTGCCGATATTGATCGAGTAGTAAAGTTGGCAAAACAACATGAAGAATTTATAACAAAGATTCTCACAACAAATGAAATTAAACAATTTGATGAATTAAAAGGTAGTCATAAAGACGAATTTATTGCTGGAAGATTTTCCGCCAAAGAGGCATACAGTAAGGCTTTTGGAACGGGAATAGGGGATAAAGTTGGCTTTTTAGATGTTGAAATATTAAATAATGAAATTGGTAAACCGATAATTACGCAGCACCCTTTTGAGGGTAATGGCTTTATTTCAATTTCTCATACGAACAATTTAGTTATGACTGAAGTTATTTTAGAAAATCAAGAAAAGGGGATGTAAAAATGGTTGTAGGTTATCATCGTCCAACCCAAATCGTGGTAGATAGGGCAGCTATTAAGGCAAATATCACAGCTGAAAAAAAGACATTAACAGATGAGACGGTTATTTTTGCTGTTGTTAAAGCTGATGCGTATGGTCATGGATTGATTGAAGTAGCTAAAGTTGCAAAAGATGCTGGTGTAAAAGGTTTTTGTGTGGCAATAATTGATGAGGCATTAGCGTTACGAGAAGCCGGGTTTGTTGAAACTATCTTGATTCTGGGATTAACGAAAGTTGAATATGCACCGTTACTGGCAAAAAGCAAAATATCTGTAACTGTTTCAGAACTTGGCTGGTTACAAGAAGCTAATAAGTTACTGAGTGAAGAAAAATTAGCGCCTTTGGCCGTTCATTTAGCATTGGATACAGGAATGGGTCGTATTGGTTTTAGAGAAGCAGAACCGTTTTTAGAGGCAATTAATTTCCTTGGAAGTCATCAAAATACATTAAACTTTGAAGGGGTTTTTACTCACTTTGCGACAGCAGACTCTCCTAATGATTCGTATTTTAAAAAACAAATGTCAAAATTTAATGAATTGATGTCAGTAGTTTCTGATAGACCTCGTTATGTACACGTTTCTAATTCTGCAACGAGCTTATGGCACTCTGCTTGCAACGGTAATATGATTCGGATGGGCATTTCAATGTATGGTTTAAATCCATCTGGTGGTGAATTAGAACTACCTTATGCGTTAAAACCAGCATTTGGATTAACATCTGAATTAAGTTATGTGAAAGAAATCCATGCAGGTGATTCAGTTGGTTACGGTATTACATATCAAGCTCAAGAAAATGAATGGGTTGGTACAGTACCAATTGGGTATGCAGATGGTATGCCCCGAAAGATGCAAGGCTTTAAACTATTAGTCGACGGTCAATTTTGCGAAATAATTGGTCGAGTTTGCATGGATCAATTAATGATTAGATTGCCACATGAAATGCCAAATGATACAAAAGTAACTCTAATAGGCCAAGATGGCGATGAAATGATTACAGCACAGGATGTTGCAACGTACGCTGAAACAATTCATTATGAAATAATCTGTGCACTTTCAGGACGAGTACCACATGTCTACCTAAATTAGTATTTATTTGCTTAGTTTGCTATGGTAAACTATCTGTAGAGTGTAATTCTATGGGGGAAGTGCAGATGGATAAAAATGAGAAAGTAGCAATGAGTCATATAGCCGATTACTGTGCATATTATTCGATTACCAATGAAGCGTTGAAGGATAGCGAAATATTTAACTCTATTTTAAGTCATAAAAAAATGATGGATGAGTTAATTGATGGCTACTCAGAAATGGGACAATTGAATAGTGAAATCTGTAATGATTTTAAAGGATCTGAAGATGAAGTGTTATTGCACCTTCAAATTATGTAGAGAGTTGGGATAAGATGGTTGAAAGTATCATACGTGGTGATATATTCTATGCAGATTTATCGCCCGTTATTGGTTCTGAACAAGGCGGTATGAGACCTGTTCTCATTATCCAAAACAATATTGGGAATCGTTATAGTCCGACAGTCATCGTTGCCGCCATTACGGCGCGCATCCAGAAGCCTAAAATGCCAACACATGTTGGACTTTTAGCAAGTAGAGATGGTATTGAAAAAGATTCAGTTATACTAATGGAGCAAATTCGCACAATTGATAAGCAACGTCTAAAAGATCGTATCACGCATGTATCGAAAAAAAGTATGCTTGAGGTTGATGATGCGCTTAGAATGAGTGTTGGACTTGTTTCAGCAATACATAAAGAAAAATAAACAGTAAAAAGACATAAAAAAACGTGGTTCGTAACCATCCCACGCTAAAAAACTAAGGGAGTCTATTAATAATGACAAAAAATAATCGTGTAAACCAGGTAATCATTAATGGTTTAATCGCTGCACTTTATATCGTATTGGCAGTTGTTCCAGGAATGGTGAACATGGCTAGTGGTGCTATTCAATTTCGACTATCAGAAGGATTGAATCACTTAGTACTTTTCAATAAGAAATATATCTGGGGTGTTTCATTAGGGGTTATCTTATTTAATCTCTTTTACAGCAGTCCGTTAGATGTTCTTTTTGGGGGCGTACAAACAATCATGGGTCTTTTAATTGTGATTTTTGTTAGTCCTAAGTTTAAGAAAATGTGGCAAAAAATGCTTTTAAATATTATGGTTTTCTCATTTACCATGTTTTTAATCGCTATTATGTTGAACATTACAGCGAGCTTACCGTTCTGGCCTACTTACGGTACAACAGCATTATCTGAATTTGTAATAATGACAATTACAGCACCAATAATGCTCGTTTTAGATCGTGCTATTCACTTTGATAAAAGAATGCATTAAAAAAACAGACCCGAAAGGGTCTGTTTTTTTGTCTAACTACGTAAATCTTCAATTTCAGAAACAATAAATTCTTTACGTCCTAAGTTATCAACAATTTTATCAACTTTTTCTTGGTTTACACCAGCTGGTAATGTGAATAATGTTCGGCGTAATAATTCGCCTTCTTTAACATCTAAAGTCATACAACTAGCAATTGATGAATATTTTGTAATGATTTTAGCCATATCAACTAAATCACCACGTTCGCCAGCTGAAATAACAGTTAAGACATAACTACCAACATCAAAATTCCATGATTGAGACAACATATCTAGAAGACGTGTATGTGTTAAAATACCCTCAAAATAGTTGTTTTCATTTAAAACAGCAATATAAGGTAAGTCTTTAATTGAAAAGAAAACGTTGAAGAAAGCTGAATCAGATGAAATAAACTTAGTCGCATTTTTAAGAAGATAAGTAACAGGAAGTGACATATCGCCACCCTGTGATTTATGACGATAAATATGCATTTTATAAATATTACCACGGAAAATTTGACCCGTTTCATCTAAGATTGGCACACAACGGAATCCAGAATTTTCTAGGACCGTAAGTGCTTCTTCAAGTGTGACACTTTCACGGACGGTTGTTAGTTCTTTTAATGGTTTAACTAAAGTATTTAATAACATATAGGCGCCTCCAAATATTAAATTTTTCTCATTTACATTTTTATAATACCATAAAAAAAGCTTTTTAACAGTAATTTGACTATTAAAATTGTATTAAAAAAGGAACGGAAGAATGTCTTCCGTTCCTTTTTTGGAAAATAATTAAAAATTATTCACCTAATGCTTTAAGACCATCATTTAATACTTGTTTCAAAGTAGCAGCTGAATCAGTCATACGTTTAGATTCAACATCACTTAAAGGTACTTCGATGATTTGTGCAAGACCTTGGCCATTAACAACACCTGGTGTACCGATATAAATATCGTTCAAACCATATTGTCCGTCCATGTATGCACTAACAGGTAATACGGCATTTTCGTCACGCAAAATTGCTTTTGAAAGACGAGCTAATGCTGTACCAATACCGTAGAATGTTGCGCCTTTTTTGTTGATAATTTCGTAAGCTTTGTTACGAACGTCATCTTCAATTTTAGCAAGTTGGTCATCAGAAATGTTGTTAGCTTTTGCCCAATCTAAGAATGGAAGACCACCAACAGTTGCAGCTGAGTAAGCAGCAAATTCTGTATCGCCATGTTCGCCCATCATGTAAGCATGGATTGAACGAGGATCTGTAATGTCAGTTAATTTGCTTAAAGCAACACGTAAACGTGAAGTATCAAGTGAAGTACCTGAACCAATAACACGATCTTTAGGGAAACCAGAGAATTTCATTGTTGCGTAAGTTAAAATATCAACTGGGTTAGCAGCAACTAAGAAAATACCTTTAAATCCAGATTCAACGATTGGAGATACGATACTTTTCAAGATGTTTAAGTTTTTGTTTACAAGGTCAAGGCGTGTTTCACCTGGTTTTTGTGGAGCACCAGCAGTGATAACGACAAGATCTGCATCTTCACAGTCAGAGTATTCTGCTGAGTAGATACGTTTAGGAAATGCGAATGGTGTTGCATCTTCTAAATCTAAAGCATCTCCGACAGTGCGATCTTTCGCAACATCGATGATACCGAATTCTTCGCCGACACCTTGGAGTGTCATTGCGAATGCGTAACTAGAACCTACGGCGCCATCGCCGACTAAGATAACTTTTTGATGATTTTCTGTTTTTGTCAAAATAATTCATCCTTTCAGAGCTATAATTATTACTGAATAATTATAACATGTTTGTTTGTGAAAAAACATACTAGATGAGAGAGTTCTTTCACAAAATTTTCATAAATCGAGTATGGTATAATAGTTGAAAGAAAAGAATAGGGTCGAAATGCTGGGTAAGTTGAATAAACTTGCCCAGATGTTTGCGTTTATTTAAAGGAGAAATTAAAATGAAAATGATAGTCGGTTTAGGAAATATTGGGCAAAAGTATGATGGAACAAGACACAATGTCGGATTCGCTACAGTAGATGTATTTGCAAAACAACATAATGCCGATTTTGGATCTAGCAAGTATGAAGCGCAAGTGGCATCGTTTAATTTAAATGGTGAAAAAATTGTCTTAGTTAAACCATCTACTTATATGAATGATTCAGGTCGAGCTGTTAGACCGTTGATGGATTTCTATAAAATTGATGTTTCAGACATCCTTATTGTGAACGATGATCTTGATTTAGAAGTTGGTCGGATTCGATTACGTCAAAAAGGATCAGCAGGCGGACATAATGGTTTGAAAAGCATTATCGCACATACAGGAACACAGGAATTTAAACGTATTAAAATTGGTATTGACCATCCAGACAAAGTTTCTGTCGTAGATTGGGTATTAACGAAATTTTCTAAAAACCAAGAAAAAGACTTAGGTGATGCAATCAATACAGCAACTTTAGCAATTGAGGATTGGTTGGAAACAGATGATTTTATGAATACGATGAACAAGTATAACCATAAATAAGAAAAAGCTGTTTAGAAAAGGGTAAAGGGTAGAATAATGAATTTAGAAGCAATGATGCAGACTGTTCCTGGTGTAGATAACTGGCTAACAAATATTGAACCTAATACAAGACAATTGTTAACTGGACTAACGGGTTCAGCTAAAACATTGATGTTAGCTACTATTTTTAAAGATAAAAAAAAATCTATGTTGGTTGTGACAGATAATTTATTTCATGCAACACAATTAAATGAAGATTTAACTAACTTTATTAATGAAGAAGATGTGCTTACATTCCCAGTTGAAGAATTATTAGCTGCAGAACTGGCAACAAGTTCACCAGAATCTAAAAGTGAACGTGTCCAAACGCTTCAGGCTCTATTAGAAGGAACACCAAAGATTGTTGTAACATCAATCTCGGGGTTACGACGTTTTCTAGCACCTGTTTCAACGTGGAAACAAGCAACATTAAACTTAGCTGTTGGAAAAGATATTGATTTGAAAGCCACGGAAACTCAACTCTTTACGATGGGCTATCAACGTCAAAAGTTGGTTGAACGTCCTGGGGATTTTGCTGTACGTGGTTCTATCTTGGATATTTACCCATTGACCGTAGAAAACCCAATTAGACTAGATTTATTTGATACGGAAATAGATTCATTACGTTATTTTGATGTGACTAATCAACGAAGCTTAGAGAATGTGGACCAGATTCAAATTATACCCGCGACAGATTTTATTGCGACTGACGCTATGCTATTGGAAGCTAGTCAAACATTAAAAAAAGCGTATGGTGTTGAATATAAGCGATTAGATAATGATGATCAAGAGCGATTAGAATCAAATATTATGCCGCTTATGAGTGATTTTGAAAAAGGACGCTTAGCTCCGGAACATTTATTATTTAGCGATATTATTTATCAAGGTAAAACAAGTCTGTTAGATTACTTGGGTAGCAATGGTTTAATTGTAATGGACGATTATCCGAGATTATTAGAAGCTGAAAAGACGCTTAAACTAGATGAAGATAACTGGATGGCAGATAAGTTAAAAACACATCAAGTTTTGTCTACAAGTGTTTTTGGATTTGAATTACGAGATTTATTGAAAAATGAATCGCATGCTGAATTATTTCTGGCTCATTTTCAAAAAGGAATGGGTCACCTCAAATTTAATCAATTGATTGATGTACCAGGACATGCCATGCAACAATTTTTTAGCCAAATGCCATTACTTAAAACAGAAATGGATCGTTGGTTAAAAAAGAAACAGACTATTATTGTTATGGTTCAAGATAAAGAGCGACTTGATAAAGTCTCACAAACCTTGGATGATTTTGAGATTCCTTCTATCATGACGACTTTGGATAGCCTACAGTTAGGAAAAGTTCAGGTAGTAGAAGGTAACTTACAAGCTGGATTTGAATTGCCAATGGCAAACTTAGTTGTTGTGACAGAACATGAAATGTTTAACAAAGTCACTAAAAAACGTCCAAAACGCCAAACATTAGCGAATGCAGAACGCCTTAAAAGTTATCAAGATTTGAAACCAGGAGACTATGTGGTCCATGTTAATCATGGTATTGGACAGTTTATTGGAATGGAAACATTAGAAGTCGATGGTAAACATCAAGATTATATGACAATTTCTTATCGGGATGAAGCTAAATTATTTATTCCAGTAACCCAATTAAACATGGTTCAAAAGTATGTTTCTTCTGAATCTAAGTCACCTAGAATTAACAAATTGGGTGGTACTGAATGGACCAAAACGAAAAATAAAGTTGCTGCTAAAATTGAAGATATTGCTGATGATTTAGTTGCATTGTATGCTGAACGTGAAGCAGAAGTTGGATTTCAATTTTCAAAGGACAACGATTATCAGATGGAATTTGAAAATGCATTTCCATACTCTGAAACTGAAGATCAAATTAGAAGTTCAAATGAAATTAAGCACGATATGGAACAAAAGAAACCAATGGATCGTTTATTGATTGGTGATGTAGGTTTTGGGAAAACAGAAGTCGCGTTACGTGCCGCTTTTAAAGCCATTCAAGATAATAAACAGGTTGCTTTATTAGTGCCTACAACGGTGTTAGCGCAACAACATTACGAAACAATGATTAATCGATTCGAAGGATTTCCAGTTGAAATTGGGATTTTATCTCGTTTTAGAACAAAGAAACAACTTAAAGAAACAACTGATAAAATGGCTAGTGGTGCATTAGATATTGTCGTTGGGACACATCGAATTTTATCGAAAGATATTCAATTTGCTGATTTAGGATTGTTAATTGTTGATGAAGAGCAACGGTTTGGTGTGAAACATAAAGAACGACTCAAAGAGTTTAAGTCACAAGTGGACGTCTTAACGTTAACGGCAACGCCAATCCCAAGGACACTTAATATGTCGATGCTTGGGGTTCGCGATTTATCAGTAATTGAAACGGCACCATTGAACCGTTACCCAATTCAAACTTATGTAATGGAACAAAATGGTGGAACTATTCGAGATGGAATACAACGTGAACTTCAACGTGGTGGACAAGTTTTTTATTTGCATAATCGAGTTGAAGATATTGAAAAAGTAGTTTCAGAAATTGAGATTATGGTTCCTGAAGCTAGTGTCGCGTATATCCATGGTCAAATGACTGAAAATCAATTAGAAAATGTCTTGTATGATTTCATTCAAGGTGTCTATGATGTGTTGGTAACAACGACAATTATTGAAACGGGCGTAGATATTTCTAATGCTAATACATTATTTGTCGAAAATGCTGACCACATGGGATTGGCGCAACTTTACCAGTTACGTGGTCGTGTTGGTCGTAGTAGTCGAATTGCGTATGCCTACTTTATGTATAAACCTAATAAGGTTTTGACTGAAGTGAGCGAAAAACGCTTAGAAGCAATCAAAGACTTCACCGAATTGGGTTCTGGATTTAAAATTGCTATGCGAGATTTATCTATTCGTGGAGCAGGAAATCTATTGGGCCGACAACAACATGGTTTCATTGATTCTGTTGGATATGATTTATATACACAGATGTTGACAGAAGCTGTGAATAAAAAACAAGGTAAAAAAGCTGAGCCTAAATCAGATTCTGAAATTGACATTAATATTGAAGCTTATTTACCATCATCTTACATTGATGATCAGCGTCAAAAAATTGAAATTTATAAACGTATTCGACAGCTTGATAATTATGATCAATATTTGGAAGTACAAGGTGATTTAATTGATCGTTTCGGCGAATTTCCAACTGAAGTGAATAACTTAATGGAAATTGGCTTACTTAAATTATTTGCCGATAAGGCATTAGTTGATAAAATTAAAAAAGATAAAGACCAGTTAATTGTTTCTGTTTCAGAAAAAGGAACGACATTGCTGGGTACGGAAGCAATTTTCATGGCATTATCAGCAACAAAATTAAAAGCGTCATTAAAAACTCAGGGCAAACAAATGCGTGTGATTTTAGTGATTCAACCTAAGATGACTGAGACTGACTGGTTGATTGAATTACAAAACTTTATTCAAGCGTTAAGCGAATCCGTTGGGTCAGTGACTGCAGCTAACTAATAAAAAAGGAATCGAAATGATATGGGAAATAAGCAACTTAGACATTTAATGCGTGGTGCAATGATTCTATCGATTGCCTCACTAATTGCCAAGATTTTGAGTGCCATTTACCGAGTGCCATTCCAAAATTTAGTCGGAGATACGGGCTTCTATATTTATCAGCAAGTTTATCCTATTTATGGGATAGGGATGACTTTTGCTTTGACTGGATTTCCCGTCTACATTAGTAAGTTAATTGCTGAAGAGCCTTCGAAAGAAGATAAAATAAAATTGTCTCATGATATATTTATTGTTTTAAGTATATTTAGTTTAGTTATCTTTTCTGGCTTACAATTAGGAGCTTCATGGATTGCGACAGCTATGGGTGATGGACAGTTAGCAGGCTTAATTAAAAGTGTTTCATTTATGTTCTTATTTTTACCTGTTTTAGCAGTGGGACGTGGTTATTATCAAGGTATTTTTGAAATGAACAAAACTGCTGTCTCCCAAGTTGTTGAACAACTATTACGTGTTGGACTCATTATTTTAGCGGCATACATTGCGGTTGAAAATAATATGTCATTATATTCGATGGGAGCATGGGCAATGTTTGGGGCAACTATTGGTGCTATTGGCGCAAGTGTTTCTTTTATTCACTTTTACAGGGTTGAATTTAGGAAGACTAGGCTTCAAACAAACTGGCAAAGATTACTGATAACCTCTAAAAAATTATTTTCGGAGGGTCTTATCATCTGTCTATTTGCAGCAATGATGGTGCTATTACAATTAGTTGATTCATTCACAGTGAAAAACGGATTAGTGCACTTTGGTTATTCAAATAATATTGCAAAATCGTTAAAAGGAGTCTATGACCGTGCACAGCCTTTAGTACAACTTGGACTAGTTATTTCTGTTGGGTTCTCTTCGATGTTATTGCCATCTCTGGCTTCGGCCCGTCGTGAAAACCGAAAAAAGGATTTTCAACGATATGCTGGGATGTTAGTGCACATAACGGTGGCGTTATCGATGGCGGCAACCATCGGACTGATTGCTGTTATGCCACTTGTTAACCAATCTTTATTTGGGGATCAACTTCAAAATGGTACATTATCGGTTTATATGTTTAGTATTTTCTTAGCAGCAGTTATTGGAACATACAACAGCGTCCTACAGAGTCTGGGATTGTATCGTACGTCAGTCATTGCTTTGATTATCGGATTGTTACTTAAAATGAGTATTAATTTTTACCTAGTTTCTATATTAGGAACAGTTGGAGCAAGTATTGCGACAATCTTAAGTTTATTACTTGTATTAATTGCCATGTGGGTTATGTCACCCAGTGAGATTAGACAGTTACTAATTGATCCCAAATTTATGATGAAATTAACTTTAATTTGTGTAATTATGGGAATTGTGGTTTATTTATTAGATAATCAGTTAATTAATTGGACGAATGACAAGCGATTGTTGAGTGGCATTATAGCGCTCGTTTCTGGATCTATTGGTGCTGGAATATTTGGTGGTTTAGCAGTTAAATGGGAATTATTTTCGATTCGAGAATGGCTAAGCTTTCCATTTGGAAAACGTATTTTAAAAAAATTTATAAGATAAATAAAGGGGATTAACTAATGAGATTAGATAAATTTTTAAAAGTGTCACGTATTATTAAACGTCGTACAGTTGCAAAAGAAATTGCAGATAAGGGTCGAATTATGATTAATGATAAAATGGCAAAATCTTCAACAGATGTTGTTGTTGGGGATGAGTTAACAATCCAATTTGGTAATAAAACGCTGACTGTTCGAGTTATGGCGCTTAAAGAAACAACGAAAAAAGCAGAATCAATTGATTTATATGAAGTTGTTTCTGAAGTTTATACAGAAGAAAGTCGATAATTATCGATTTTTAATTGGAGTCCTTTATTGGGTTAGGAGACAAGATGGCCGATAATAAATCGAAAATTAAATTTTTAGATAATGATTTTATGAAAGCTAATAAAACAGAAAGAAAAAAAGATCAACGATTGGTAACTATTCACCGCCGCCGTATGATTGGATTAGGAGCTGTTTTAATAATTATAATCATTTTCTTTAGCGTACAGTTAATTTCAACCAAGCTTAAGGTTGCACATTATAAGCAAGAAACAGCAGTTGAACAAACGAAATTAAAAAAAGCTAAAGCAAATCAAAAAGATCTTAAATTTCAAATTAAACAATTAAATGATAACGATTATTTATTAAAATTAATTCGTGAAAAATATTATTTCTCTAAAAAAGGTGAAACTGTCTATAGTTTTCCTAGTGATAAAGCAAATTTAAAAAACTAATCAATCAGGGATAGAATTACCCGTGATTTAACTTTGTATCAAGGTTTATAGCGTGGTATACTAGTATGGTATATATATCTAAGGAGGAACAACTTTTTTATGTCTATTGAAGTCGGAGAGAAAGTTTCAGGTAAAGTTTCAGGAATTACAAATTTCGGTGCATTTATTGATTTGGGTGACAGAAAAACAGGATTAGTACATATTAGTGAAGTTTCTGATGGATTCATCAAAGATATTCATGATGCACTAACTGTTGGGGATGAAGTCACAGTTAAAGTTTTATCCATTGGCGACGATGGTAAGATAAGTTTATCAATACGAAAAGCTGTTGATAAGCCTCAAGTAACAGAAACAAAATCTCGTCCACAGAAAACATTTAATAAAGATACTCGCGCATCGACTGGTTCTCGTCCATCAAATGGTGGTAAGAATCGCTATCAGACTAAAAAAGTTGAACCTCAAAAAGATGACTTCGATTCATTGTTGTCAGGCTTTTTGAAAGATAGTGAAGATCGGTTAGTTTCATTAAAGAGAAGTACTGAAGGTAAGCGCGGTGGCCGTGGTGGCCGACGTAATTAATAACGAATTTTAAAGATGAGTGGTTGAAATGAAAATTTTAAACCACTCTTTTTTTAATGAAAAAAGGAGAAAAGTTTTGCTGAATACAAGATTTGAGGCTCAATATCGGCTACTTGGTAGTCCTGAAAAAATTCTGGTTGCTGTTTCAACAGGTGTTGATTCAATGGTCCTCATGGATTTGTTGCAACGATTACCAGATGAAATCCGGCCTGAGATAGGCGTTGCCTACATTGACCATCAATTAAGAGAGCAGAGCCGTATTGAAACTGAGTTCATCGAAAAGTATTGTCTAGATCATCAATTTAAATTATATAAAAAAGTTTGGCCAGTACATGAACATGGATTAAATGGTATTGAAAATGCAGCGCGCAAAATGAGATATGATTTTTTTGAGCAAATAATGGTATCAGAAACTTATGCAACGTTAATGACAGCGCATCAAGCAGATGACCAGCTCGAAACACTTGTTATGAAAGGAATTCGTGGCGGAGATATCAGACAGTTAACGGGTATCAGTCAAACTAGATCATTTGGACCAGGGATGTTAGTTAGACCGTTACTTTTGTTCACAAAACAGGCTATTCGGCAGTACGCAAAGCATGAAAACATTGTTTTTTTTGAAGATGAAACGAATCAATTAAGTGATTTTTTTAGAAATCGAGTTAGAAAAGAAATTATACCGAAAATGCTTGAAAATAATAAACAAGTAATTAAGCATGCACAAAGTTATGCAGATCAGTTAACGAACCTATTAGATTTAGCAGATGAAGCAATTAGTGAAAAAATAAAAGAAATCAAATATGCTTCAGGATTTAAAATAAAAATGTGGACCACGTTGGAAACAAGGTGGCAAAAGCCGATATTGAAAAAAATCGCTGAAGAACATGGTGTTTTCTTAAAAGAAGACCAAATACAGCAAATTAGCCAGTTACTGCTGAATGAAAAAAAACCACAGGGTGAACTTAATTTAGGTGATGATCAATTATTTGTTAAAAAATATGAGTACATGGATTTCATTCAAAAAGAGAAAATAATTGAAAGTACTTCTGAAAAAATAATACTCGGTATGAATTCATGGGTTAATTTAAATAATAATGAAAAAATTGGCGTATTTAAAGCTGAAGAGATTAATCTAGATGAAGTAACTATAAAAGATTATATGATGGTTGATCACTCTATTGTTGAAGAGGGGCTTAGCTTGAGACATCGGTTGCCAGGCGATTATATCGACATAGGAAATAGTGCAAAACAAAAAATAAAAAAAATATTTATTGATCAAAAAATAAGTAGTAATGACCGTAATCAGGCTTGGGTATTAGAAACTAATACTAAGCGAATCATTTGGTTAATAAATTATAAAAAATCTCAATTGTCAGACACCGTTGAAACTGATAAAATACAAGACATAATCGTTTTAAAAAAACAAGGTCAGGGAAGAGGCTAAAGTGTATGGATGAAGATATCAAAAAAGTTCTTTACAGTGAGCAAGAAATTCAAGATGTTACTCGGCGATTAGGAAAACAGATTACCGCTGATTATCAAGGCAAAAATCCATTGCTTGTTTGTATATTAAAGGGCGCCTATCTTTTTATGGCTGACATTGCTAAAAATGTTGCAGATTATGCAGAAGTTGATTTTATGAATGTTTCGAGCTATGGGGATGGTACCGTATCAACTGGTGAGATTAAGATTATCAAAGATTTAGATATTGATGTTAAAGGCAGAGATGTGATTATTGTTGAAGATATCGTGGATACAGGACAAACTTTAGCTTACTTAATCGATCTGTTTAACAATAGAAATGTAAAATCTGTTAAGGTTTGTTCGTTGTTGGACAAACCAGAAGGTCGTAAAGTGACTGTTAACGTTGATTATGCAGGATTTGAAGTTCCAAATGAATTTGTAGTTGGTTATGGATTAGATTATGCTGAAAAATATAGGAACTTACCATATATTGGCGTCTTGAAACCTGAAATTTATACAGAGTAAAATAATGGTCAAAGAATGTCAATTGTGATATAGTGTATCCTATTCAAACGATAGTTGAAATAAAAATAAAGAAAAACGGGCAGGAGAGTAGATATGAAAAACAATCCTAAAAATGGACTTTTTAAAAATAGTTTATTTTACATAGTTATCATGCTTGGGATAATGGGTGTAATGTACTTCTTTTTTGATGGAAACAGCAAAACGGAAACACAAGAAATTCAATCAAGTGAATTTGTCTCAAAATTACAATCAAACCAAGTGAAATCATTTGATATTCAACCATCAGGTGGTGTCTACAAAATAACAGGGACTTATAAGAAAGCTCAAACAGAAAAGAGCAAGGATACTGGGTTCTCATTAATTCCAGCTTCAAAGAAAACAACAAAAGTTAAAAACTTTACGTCAACAGTTATTCAAAATGATTCAAATATGGCACAAATTTTGAAATCATCTGAAGCAACAAAGACAAAAATGGATACAAAAGAAGAACAATCAGATAGTATCTGGTTGCAATTAGCAATTACGGTTATTCCACTTGTATTAATGGTCGGCTTTTTCTATCTTATGATGGGACAAGCAGGACAAGGTGGCGGTGGTGGCGGTAAGGTGATGAACTTTGGTAAATCAAAAACAAAACCTTCCGAGAAAAAAGATAATAAAGTTCGTTTTGCTGATGTTGCCGGTGCAGAAGAAGAAAAGCAAGAACTTGTTGAAGTTGTTGAATTCTTAAAATCACCACGCAAATTTGCTGATTTAGGCGCTCGAATCCCATCAGGTGTTCTCCTAGAGGGACCTCCTGGTACTGGTAAAACTTTACTCGCAAAAGCAGTAGCTGGTGAAGCTGAAGTACCATTTTATTCAATTTCCGGTTCTGATTTCGTAGAAATGTTTGTCGGTGTTGGGGCAAGTCGTGTACGTGATTTGTTCGAAAATGCTAAGAAAACTGCACCATCAATTATCTTTATTGATGAAATTGATGCTGTCGGACGTCGTCGTGGCTCTGGTACAGGTGGCGGTAATGATGAACGTGAACAAACATTGAACCAATTACTTGTTGAAATGGATGGATTTACGGGTACAGAAGGTGTGATTGTAATTGCAGCTACTAACCGTTCGGATGTTCTGGATCCAGCACTTTTACGTCCTGGTCGTTTTGATCGTAAAGTTTTAGTAGGTCGCCCAGATGTTAAGGGTCGTGAGGCTATTCTTAATGTTCATGCAAAAAACAAACCGTTAGCATCTGATGTTGATTTAAAAGTTATTGCTAAGCAGACACCTGGATTTGTTGGTGCTGATTTAGAAAATCTTTTAAATGAAGCTGCATTATTAGCTGCTCGTCGTAATAAATCAAAAATTGATGCAAGCGATATGGATGAAGCTGAGGATCGTGTTATTGCGGGACCAGCAAAACGTGATCGTACGATTAATGAAAAAGAACGTCAAACAGTTGCATTCCATGAAGCCGGACATACAATTGTTGGATTAGTCCTAAATGATGCTAGAGTTGTTCACAAAGTAACAATTGTCCCTCGAGGTCGTGCTGGCGGTTACGCAATCATGTTACCAAAAGAAGATCAAATGTTATTGTCTAAAAAAGATATGAGTGAACAAATTGCTGGATTAATGGGTGGACGTGCAGCTGAAGAAATTGTTTACAATGAACAATCTTCAGGCGCATCAAACGATTTCCAACAAGCAACACAAATGGCTCGCTCAATGGTTACTGAATATGGAATGAGTGAAAAACTCGGACCTGTTCAATTAGAAGGCAATAGCCAAATGTTCGCTGGTGGTTCAGGTCAACCAAGTGCTGCTTACTCAAGCAATACGGCTGACATTATTGATTCTGAGGTTCGTCGTCTATCTGAAGAAGGTATGAAACTTGCTAAAGAAATTATTGAAGCACATAGAGAACAGCATAAATTGATTGCTGATAAGTTATTAGAATTTGAAACACTTGATGAAAAAGAAATTTTAAGCTTGTTCGAAGATGGCAAAATGCCAGAAAAAGACGATGCAAATGAATTTCCGAGTGAAAAAGATGGTTCTTTTGAAGCAACAAAAAAAGAATTAGAACGTAAAGATGCAAAAAAAATAGCTGAAGAAACAGATGAAGTTGATTTATCTAAAACGGTTGTTTTTTACCCCAAAGTGAATAAAGACGATAAATAATCGTTACTTAAGAACTCCGATGGATTATCTATCGGAGTTCTTGTTGGTCTAAAATGAATTATTTAAGGAGAAAACGAATGAAAGATTATCTTGTAAAAAGTTTGGCCTTTGACGGTAAATTAAGAGTATATGCTGTTACTGCGACAAATACGGTTGCTGAAGCACAAAGGAGACATGACACATGGAGCGCAGCATCAGCTGCACTTGGGCGGAGCCTAATAGGAACATTATTACTAAGTACATCTACATTGTCAGCCGATGAAAAAATGACCGTTAAAATTAATGGTGATGGGCCAGTTGGTGCTATCGTAATTGATGGTAACGCTGATGGAACAGTTAAAGGATATCTGAGTGAACCCCACGTTCATTTACCATTAAATGAAAAAAATAAAATTGATGTTAAAGGTGCCGTTGGAACAACTGGATCAATGGCAGTAACAAAAGATATGGGTATGAAGGAACCGTTTACGGGACAAGTCCCATTGGTTTCAGGTGAACTTGGCGAAGACTTTACTTACTATTTAGCTAAATCAGAGCAGATTCCATCATCAGTTGGATTATCTGTATTTGTGAACACGGACAATACAATCGAAGTGGCCGGTGGGTTTATGATTCAAGTAATGCCTGGCGCAACTGATGAAGTTATCGATAATTTAGAAAAAAAATTAGCAGAAATGCCTATGATTTCAGAATTGCTAAGAGATGGTAAAACGCCAGAAGATATTATATATCTGATGTTTGGTAAAGAAAATGTTAATATCTTGGATACAATGCCAGTTGCGTTCGAATGTGATTGTTCAAAAGATAAATTTTACGGTTCATTAGCTAGTTTGCCAAAAAGCGATATCACTGAAATGATCGAATTGGATCATGGTGCCGAAGCTGTTTGTCGTTTTTGTGGAAATCGATATCAATATTCTGAAAATGAATTAATGAAATTATTAGAGGGTTCAGCTAAATAAATTTTATCAATATATGATTTGTGTTATGATACTAAACAATAGTAAGTGTAAAAAACGATGAGGTGAATAGAATGGAATGGAAAATTGGCGATATATTAATTCCTAATCAAGTAGTTGTTGCACCTATGGCAGGTGTAACAAATGCGGCATTCAGAATGATTTGTAAGGATTTTGGTGCTGGATTAGTAGTTTGTGAAATGATTTCTGATAAAGGAATCCAATTTAGAAATAAAAAAACGTTGAGCATGTTGTTTGTAGATCCAAGAGAACATCCAGTTAGCGTTCAAATTTTTGGCGGAGATAAGGAAACATTGGTTGCTGCTGCTAAGTTTGTTGAAGAACACACGTCAGCCGACATAGTCGATATTAATATGGGTTGCCCTGTACCTAAAGTAACAAAAACAGACGCAGGCGCACGTTGGTTGCTTGATCCAGATAAAGTATACGAAATGGTTGATGCGGTTACTAATGAGCTGTCAATTCCGGTAACAGTTAAAATGAGAACAGGCTGGGACGAAGATCATATTTTAGCAGTTGAAAATGCCTTAGCTGCTGAACAAGGTGGTGCAGCTGCACTTGCAATGCACGGAAGAACACGTTTCCAGTTGTATAATGGTAAAGCAGATTGGAATATTTTACATGAAGTTAAAAGTAATTTAAAAACAATTCCTTTTATGGGTAATGGTGATATTAAAACGCCACAAGATGCAAAGAAGATGTTAGATGAAGTCGGTGCCGACGCTGTTATGATAGGCCGTGCTGCATTAGGAAATCCGTGGATGATTAGGCAGACAGCAACGTACCTTGAAACAGGTGAACTCATTGCTGAACCTTCAGCATCTGATAAAATTTTAGTTGCTAAAGAACACTTGCACGCACTTTGCCAGATAAAGGGTGAGGTTATTGGACCTAAAGAATTCAGAAGTCAAGCAGCATACTACTTAAAAGGTATTTCGCGTTCAGCTCGTGCTAAAGCAGCATTGAATGAAGCAAATTCAGAAGCTACTATGATAACGATATTTGATAAATTTTTAGAAGATACAAAAGAACGTGAATTCAAATTAATGCAAAAAGAAGCATAGAATTAGTTGCATTTTATTGGGTTAATTGGCATGATAGTAAGTGAAATATGTAATTAAGTGAGGGATATAATATGGTAAAGCAAGAACAAAGTATGAATGATCAATTAAAGGTACGTCGTGAAAAAGTTGTTGAACTTCGCGAAGCAGGGGTCGATCCATTTGGACACCGCTTTGAACGTAAAGACATGACTAAAGCATTACATGATAAGTATGATGCATTAACTAAAGAAGAACTTGATGGTATGGATATCCAAGCTACTATCGCAGGTAGATTAATGTCTAAACGTGGTAAAGGTAAAGTGAGTTTCGCTGATATTCAGGATAAAGATGGACGTTTACAATTATATGTCCGTAAAGATGTTGTAGGTGAAGATACATATCATATCTTTAAACGTTCAGATATTGGTGATTTTGTTGGTATAACAGGTGATGTTATGAAAACAGATATGGGTGAATTAACGATTCGCCCAACAGAAGTTACTTTCCTATCAAAAGCATTACGACCATTACCAGATAAATTTCATGGTTTGCAAAATGTAGAACAAATCTATAGACAAAGATATCTTGATTTAATCACAAATCGTGAAAGCTTTGATCGATTTATGAAACGTAGTCAAATTATTTCAGCTGTAAGACGTTATTTAGATGGTAATGGATATATTGAGGTTGAAACGCCAGTACTGCATAACCAAGCAGGTGGAGCATCAGCTAAACCATTTACAACACATCATAATGCGTTAGATATTGAACTATACTTGAGAATTGCACTAGAATTACATTTAAAACGACTTATCGTTGGTGGAATGGAAAAAGTATACGAAATTGGTCGAGTGTTCCGTAATGAAGGAATTGATACAAAACATAATCCTGAGTTTACAATGCTTGAAACGTACGTTGCATACTATGACTTCCATGATGTAATGGATGAAACTGAAGGCATTTTTAAAGCAGTCGCAGATGTAATTTCAAATGACGGAATTATTGAATATGATGGAAAAAAAGTAGATTTTAATAAAAAATTTGCAAGAGTTCATATGGTAGATGCTATTAAGTCCGTAACTGGAGTGGATTTTTGGAAAGAAATGTCAGTTGAAGAAGCACAAAAATTGGCAGATGAACATCATGTTAAATATGAAACATATTGGAAAGTTGGCCATATCATTAATGAATTTTTCGAAAAATTTGTTGAAGATACAATTGTTGATCCTACTTTTGTTTATGGACATCCTTTAGAAATTTCGCCTTTAGCAAAGAAAAATGAAGATGATCCAAGATTTACGGATCGTTTTGAAATGTATATTTTAGGTACAGAATATGCTAATGCATTTACTGAGTTAAATGACCCCATTGATCAAAGAGAGCGATTTGAGTCCCAAGTTGAAGAACGTGAAGATGGTAACGATGAAGCGGAAGGAATCGATGAAGATTTCATTGAAGCACTCGAATATGGTATGCCACCAACAGGTGGTTTAGGAATTGGAATAGATAGGTTGGTTATGTTAATGACTGATGCACAATCTATCAGAGATGTGTTATTATTTCCAACTATGAGACCAGATGATAATCAATAAATATTTTTAAATTATTTTATAGGATTATTTTTGATGAATAATATTATATGAGAGTATTGTCGCTATGTGACAATACTCTTTTTTTACTTTTATTTCAGCAGTAAAAGTAATAATAAAACACGATGTACACGTTTACATTCATTGATTTAGATTTAATTTAAATAAAGGCTTGACGAAGGTGATTATTCTTGGTAAAGTAATAAACGTTGCTTCAGTAGTAAACAACTAATTCAAATGTGACCAGTTAATTAATTAAAAAAGTTCTTGACAATTAACGAAATCCTTGATATGATATAAAAGTTGTCAAAAGCAACCAAGTAGATCTTTGAAAACTGAACA
>NZ_JBXAYE010000002.1:0-57039 GCF_056782135.1 Dellaglioa sp. CoH-56-MRSF-11
CGAACACAGAAGTTAAGCTTCTTAGCGCCAAGAGTAGTTGGGGGTCGCCCCCTGCGAGGGTAGGACGTTGCCATGCTTTTTTTATTATTTTATTCCGGCATAGCTCAGTTGGTAGAGCGCTTGACTGTTAATCAAGATGTCGCAGGTTCGAGTCCTACTGCCGGAGTTTTTATTTTGTAATGTGGAGAATTGTCTGAG
The DNA here is from genome assembly GCF_056782135.1 of Dellaglioa sp. CoH-56-MRSF-11. Next base: position 199 of record NZ_JBXAYE010000002.1, read on the forward strand.
TTGGTCTAAGGAGCATGATTGGAAATCATGTAAACGGGTTTCCTGTTTCAAGGGTTCGAATCCCTTATTCTCCGTTGCAAATTGACCCGTTGGTCAAGTGGTTAAGACACCGCCCTTTCACGGCGGTAACATGGGTTCAAATCCCGTACGGGTCATATAAAGTAAATAGTGTATGTTGGAGGTTTAGCTCAGTTGGGAGAGCGTCTGCCTTACAAGCAGAGGGTCACAGGTTCAAGCCCTGTAACCTCCATCGAAGGTCCTATGGTATAGGGGTTATTACGTCCGCCTGTCACGCGGAAGATCACCGGTTCAAATCCGGTTAGGACCGTTTAATGGCTCAGTAGCTCAGTTGGTAGAGCAATGGATTGAAGCTCCATGTGTCGGCAGTTCGATTCTGTCCTGCGCCATTTATTTATAATATTTTGCGGGTGTAGTTTAGTGGTAAAACCACAGCCTTCCAAGCTGTTGTCGCGAGTTCGATTCTCGTCACCCGCTTTTATGATTTTGGGCCTATAGCTCAGCTGGTTTAGAGCGCACGCCTGATAAGCGTGAGGTCGATGGTTCGAGTCCATTTAGGCCCATCAATAATTTATGGAGAAGTACTCAAGTGGCTGAAGAGGCGCCCCTGCTAAGGGTGTAGGTCGTGAAAATGGCGCGAGGGTTCGAATCCCTCCTTCTCCGTTTTTCGTGTTATGACCCGTTGGTCAAGTGGTTAAGACACCGCCCTTTCACGGCGGTAACATGGGTTCAAATCCCGTACGGGTCAGTTTAATATTATCGCGGGATGGAGCAGTCTGGTAGCTCGTCGGGCTCATAACCCGAAGGTCGTAGGTTCAAATCCTGCTCCCGCAATTGGTCCTATGGTATAGGGGTTATTACGTCCGCCTGTCACGCGGAAGATCACCGGTTCAAATCCGGTTAGGACCGTCACAGGTATTATTGGAACCTAAACTTTTATAGTTGAGGTTCTTTTTTTAATTTTATTTACTTTAAGGAGATAAAAATGACTGAAAAACATCTATTCACGTCAGAATCGGTATCAGAGGGTCATCCGGATAAGGTTGCAGATCAAATAAGTGATGCAATATTAGATGCACTTTTAGAAAAGGATCCTAATGCTAGGGTTGCTTGCGAAACAACTGTAACAACTGGTTTAGTTCTTGTAGTTGGTGAAATATCAACAAATGCCTACGTTGATATTCAGCAGGTAGTAAGACGAACTATTAAGGAAATTGGATATATTAATTCACAAGTTGGTTTTGATGGTGATAATTGTGCTGTTATGGTTGCTATAGATGAACAATCTCCTGATATTGCATTAGGTGTTGATACATCTTTAGAAACTAAAAACGGTGATTTAGATCCTTTAGATCAGATTGGTGCAGGTGATCAAGGATTAATGTTCGGATATGCGGTAGACGAAACACCGGAACTCATGCCATTACCGATTTCAATTAGTCACAAATTAATGCAACGTGTTGCAAGTTTACGAAAAAATAAGGAATTAGAATACTTAAGACCTGATGCTAAGGCACAGGTAACTGTTGAATATAATGATAAAGGTCAACCATTTAGAATTGACACTGTTGTTATTTCTACACAACATGATGAAAAAACGGAATTGAAACAAATTCAAGATGATATGATTGAAAAAGTAATTAAAGTTATTATTGACCCTGATTTGTTGGATTCAGATACAAAGTATTATATTAATCCAACCGGACGATTTGTTATCGGTGGTCCAAAGGGTGATGCTGGACTTACTGGAAGAAAAATAATTGTTGATACATATGGTGGATATGCACATCATGGTGGAGGTGCTTTCTCCGGTAAAGATGCAACAAAAGTTGATCGTTCAGCTAGTTATGCTGCTCGCTATATTGCAAAAAATATAGTTGCAGCTAAAATTGCATCACAGGTTGAGGTTCAACTTGCGTATGCAATTGGGGTTGCTCAACCTGTATCAATTAATATTAATACATTTGGTACATCTAAATATGACGAATTGGATTTAGTTCAAGCTGTTCGTAAAATTTTTGATTTACGGCCTGCAGGAATTATTGAAATGTTAGACTTACGTCGCCCAATATATAAACAGACAGCAGCATATGGTCATTTTGGTCGTACAGATATTGACTTACCTTGGGAAAAAACAGATAAGATTAAAAGTTTACTTAACGAATTAAATTAAAATAAAAAATGACTTTATTAAATATCATTTTAATAGAGTCATTTTTTATTTAGGAGGTACTTTATGAATTCAAAAACAAATGTAAAATTAGTTACAATTGCTATATTTGTAGCAACATTTTTAACAGCCGTTGAAGGAACAATTGTTTCAACAGCTATGCCAACTATTGTTGGTGAACTTCATGGTGTTTCATTAATGAATTGGGTTTTTTCAATATATTTATTAACTAATGCCATGATGACACCAATATACGGTAAGCTCGCAGATGTTTTAGGACGTAAACCAGTATTTATTTTTGGTCTTGTCATATTTTTGGTTGGTTCAACTCTCTGTGGATTTTCTAATAGTATGGCCACATTAATTATTTCGCGGGCTATTCAAGGTATCGGGGCGGGTGCTATAATGCCAGTGTCATTTACTATAATTGCTGATATTTATTCTGTGGACAAACGTGCTAAAATAATGGGATTAAACGGATCTGCTTGGGGTATAGCGTCAATAGTTGCACCATTGTTAGGTGGTTTCATTGTTGATCATCTTAATTGGCACTGGGTATTTTTCATTAATTTACCTATTGGGTTAGTGACGATAGCAATGATACAAATTTTTTTCAAAGAAAAGCGAAGAATTATGAGTTCAAAAATAGATTTTTTAGGCAGTATATTATTAATGCTTAGTATTTTATCTATTTTATATAGTTTTCAACGTTGGGGCGATGATGGTATAGACCTGATTGTTTTAATTTCTTTCTTTATATTTATTATGTCGCTTTTATTATTTATTCAATGGGAAAAAAGAGTTGAAGATCCAATTATTTCATTGAAACTTTTTAATAATAGAACATTTGTGATTCAAAATGTAGTAGCAGCATTAATATCTGGATTTTTAATTGGATTTGAAGTTTATATACCAACATGGACTCAAGGAATATTAGGATTAAAAGCATCAATGGCAGGATTTGCAGTAACACCCAGTTCCATCTTATGGATAGCTGGTTCCTTTTTTGCTGGAAGTATGATGGCAGCTTGGACACCAAAAAAAGTTTTATCGATTAGTCTATTTTTTATTTTAGTGGGTGCCATTGCACTAGGTACTTTGCCTATAAATACACCTTTTTATCTTTTCTTTATCATTTCGGCTGTACTAGGGATTGGATTTGGGATTACCATTACAACTACGACAGTTACTGCACAGAGTTTAGTACCACAGGCTGACGTAGGTGTGGCTACATCATTTAATACTTTAAGTCGTACATTAGGACAAACATTAATGATTTCAGTCTTTGGGATCATATTTAATACACAAATGCATAAGGAAATAGTAAAAACACCTGGAACAAAGGACAGCATGATGGATATTTTAATTAATCCGCAAACGGCTAACCAACTACCGCAACATTTAATACCAAAATTACGTGAAGTTTTGTATCAAGGTCTTCATGGGATATATATAGCAGGTATTTTTATTGTAATTCTTGCAATTATTATTAATTTATTCGATAAAAAGACTAAAGATTATTTGCAATAACAGGGTTCGTTTGCTACACTAAAAATAATATAAAACGATTAAGAGGAACTAGTAAAGTAACTAACTATTTCAGCGAGTATATGGGAGTGGAAATATACATAGTTGGTTATTTGAACTCATCCTTGAGTTTTCTCACTGAACGGTAGTAGGTGCGAACGTTATTTCACGTTATGAAAAAGAGTCAGTATTTTATACTGGAATAATAGGTGGTACCGCGGAAAATTCGTCCTATAGAAGTTTATCTTCTATAGGACTTTTTTGTATATATAATCAGAAAGGAAGTAATACACATGGCATATAACCATAAAGAAATCGAACAAAAATGGCAAGCATTTTGGGATGCAAATCAGACATTTAAAACGACTGAAGATCCTGAAAAGAAAAATTATTATGCATTAGATATGTTTCCGTATCCATCCGGGCAAGGACTTCATGTTGGACATCCAGAAGGTTTCACGGCTACAGATATTTTGGCTCGAATGAAGAGAATGCAAGGATTTAATGTCTTACATCCAATGGGATGGGATGCCTTTGGTCTTCCAGCTGAACAGTATGCACTTGATACTGGACATAGCCCTAAAGCATTTACTAAAACGAATACTGATAATTTTAGGCGTCAAATTAAATCCTTGGGACTTTCATATGATTGGAGTCGTGAGTTAAATACGACTGATCCTGATTATTATAAATGGACACAATGGATTTTTGAAAAATTATATGAAAAAGGTTTAGCGTATGAAGATGAAGTTGCCGTTAACTGGAGTCCTGATTTAGGAACTGTTGTTGCTAATGAAGAAGTTATTGATGGTAAAACAGAACGTGGCGGGTACCCAATTGTCAGAAAACCAATGCGCCAATGGGTCTTAAAAATTACTGCTTATGCTGATCGCTTACTTTCAGATTTAGACGATTTAGATTGGCCAGATAGCATCAAAGAGCAACAAAGAAATTGGATTGGAAAATCAACTGGTGCTAGCGTTAACTTTAAAGTCGATCAACATGATGATATAAAAATTGATGTCTTTACGACACGTCCTGAAACTATTTATGGTGTTTCTTATATTATTGTCGCACCAGAATTAGATATAATTGATAAAATTACTATTGATTCTCAAAAGGATGCTGTTAAGGCTTATCAAAAAGAAATAGAAGTTAAGTCAGATTTAGAGAGAACTGATTTAGCTAAAGATAAAACTGGGGTATTTACTGGTTCTTACGCAATAAATCCTGTAAATGGTAAAAAATTACCAATTTGGATTGCTGATTATGTTCTAGCATCGTATGGAACTGGTGCTGTTATGGCAGTACCTGCACATGATGAAAGAGATTTCGAATTTGCAACTAAATATGGATTGGATATTTTACCCGTTATAGAAGGACCTGAAATAACTGATGAAGCAAATACTGAACCTGGTAAATATATTAATTCTGGTTTTTTAAATGGCTTAGTGAAAGCTGATGCTATCGAAAAAGCTATTGCTTGGATGGAAGATAATAACATTGGTGAAAAGAAAACAAATTATAAATTACGTGATTGGTTATTTTCAAGACAACGATATTGGGGTGAACCAATTCCTATTATTCACTGGGAAGATGGCGAAACAACAACAGTCCCTGTAGATCAGTTACCACTTGAATTACCTGAAGCAACGGATATTAAACCCTCTGGAACAGGTGAGAGTCCATTAGCCAACTTAACTGACTGGATTAATGTTGTCGACGAAAATGGGCGTAAAGGTAAACGTGAAACGAATACGATGCCACAATGGGCTGGTAGTTCATGGTACTTTGTTCGTTTTATTGATCCACATAACCCTAATGAAATTGCTGACCATAAAAAGTTAGAAGAATGGTTACCTGTTGACGTTTATGTTGGGGGTGCAGAACATGCTGTGTTACATTTGCTATACGCAAGGTTCTGGCATAAATTCTTGTACGATATTGGCGTTGTACCTACTAAAGAGCCGTTCCAAAAGTTAGTTAATCAAGGGATGATTTTGGGCGATAATCATGAAAAAATGTCTAAGTCTAAAGGTAACGTGGTTAATCCAGATGATATCGTTGAACGTTTTGGTGCGGATACTTTGCGCCTTTATGAAATGTTTATGGGTCCATTAGATGCCTCAATTGCTTGGAGCGAAGATGGGTTAAATGGTTCGCATAAATTTATTGAACGTATTTGGCGTTTAATTATGGATGAAGATAATCAAATTAGCGCAGCTATTGTTGATAAAAATGATGGTGAACTTGATAAGATTTATAATCAAACAGTAAAAAAAGTAACTGAAGATTACGAAGCACTTCATTTTAATACAGCTATTTCACAATTGATGATTTTTGTTAATGAAGCTTTTAAAGTTAAATCGTTAGCTAAAGAACAAGTTGAAGGATTTATTCAATTGATTGCACCAATAGCGCCACACATGGCTGAAGAAGTTTGGTCGTTGTTAGGAAATAAGGAATCAATTAGTTATGCTGCATGGCCAATATTTGATGAAAGTAAACTTGTTGAAAATACAGTTGAAATTGTCTTACAAGTAAATGGTAAAGTGCGTCAACATAGCGTGGTTTCAAAAGATGCAACTAAAGATGAATTAGAAAAAATGGCTTTAAATGATGACAAAATTAAAGAAGAACTTGAAGGTAAAACAATTCGAAAAGTAATTGCTGTCCCTGGTAAGTTAGTTAATATTGTCGCAAATTAAAGCTTTAATTTAAGTAAACGGGGACTACAAAATTATCGATATTTTGTGGTTCCTATTTATTTTTGGTTAAAATTCAAAAAATAAATTGCAACTGAATTTTAAAAGCTATAAAATGGTAAGATTAAGTATGATCAGAAAGTAGGGTACAAAAGTAATGGATGAAGATATCGAAGTAGAGGGCCAAGCAGCTTCTGAACAAAATGACGCTAAACAAAAGATGTTGCAAGGATCAGCTTGGATGACTGCTGGTAGTATTTTTTCAAGAGTTTTAGGGGCAATTTATATTATTCCATGGAATATGTGGTTGGGACCAGATAGATTACAAGCTAATGCACTTTATAGTATGGGTTATAACGTTTACAGTTTCTTCTTAATGATTGCTGTTGCTGGTGTTCCTTCAGCCGTAGCTAAGCAGGTTGCGCATTACAATGCACAAAATGAATATGGTATTGGAAGACGCCTATTTAAATATGGGATGGCTTTAATGGCGATTATGGGTGTAGTCTGTGCAGTAATATTATGGATTATCGCACCATACATTACAAGTGGTGATAAGAATGTGATTCCAGTCTTTAGATCCTTATCTTGGGCATTATTGATTATTCCTATGATGAGTTTAATACGAGGCTTTTTTCAAGGCTATCAGGAAATGGCTCCGTCAGCAATTTCACAGTTCTTTGAACAAATTGCTCGAGTTATTTATATGCTTGCCGCAACTTTTATCATCATGAAAATTAGTCATGGTAGTTATATTACAGGTGTAACGCAGTCAACTTTTGCGGCTTTTATTGGGGCCTTAGGCGGAATGCTAGTTTTAGTATGGTATTTTTATCGTCGAAAACCAGAATTGGATCGATTAGTTGCCAATAGTGATAATAAGTTAACAATTTCTACCAAACAAATTATTAAAGAAGTTATCAGGGAATCTATTCCTTTTATTATTATTGGCGCTGCCATTACGATTTTTGGATTGATTGATCAGTATACCTTCTTTGGTATTATGAGCCATGTTACAAACTACTCACGAACGATTCAAAATGAACTGTGGGCATTATTTAGTTTTAATGCTAATAAATTAGTTATGATTATTATTTCTATTGCGTCTGCCATGTCTATTACAGCTATTCCGTTATTATCTGAGGCATATACAAGAAATGATAAAAAGGCTTTGAGTGAACAAACTTCTGACACCTTACAATTGTTCTTTTTCGTAATGTTACCTTGTGCCTTAGGGATGGCAGCTGTTGCTCACCCACTATATGTTGTTTTCTATGGGTATGATCCAGTTGGAATCTATGTTTTACAATTTTCAGCGTATGAATCAATCTTCTTAGGATTATTCACAGTTGTTTCTGCTATTTTACAAGGTGTTTATCAAAATAAAAAAGCAATTATATATTTTGTCGTTGGAGTGGTAGTTAAATTAATTGTTCAATATCCATTAGTAGCTTGGTTAGGTGCCTTTGGGCCATTAGCAGCTACAGGGATCGGGATGGGCGTAAGTTCATGGCTAATGATTCGCTCATTACACAAAATGTTCCATTTAAATGTAAAATTAATACAAACAAGATTAAATAAAATGATGCTTTATGCACTAATAACATTTTTTACCGCATTTATAGTAGTAAAAATTGCTTATCTATTTTTACCAATAGACAGCCGAATTAGTGCAATTATCACAATTATTGCTGCCGCTGGATTAGGTGGCTACATATATATTTACTTCAGTTTAAAAACAAGATTAGCCGACAAAATATTGGGCGAACGGGTTGCTGGATTACGCCGTAGATTGAGAATTAAGTGAGGTTTAATTTAAAATGAGAATTGATAAATTTTTGACGGAAACGCAATTTGGTACAAGAAGTGATGTTCGAAAAATTATTAAACAGAAGAAAGTGATTGTTGATGGCGAGTTAATCACTAGCATTAAACTTCAGGTTAGTCCATCAAAATCGGTTATTCAGGTAGATGGTGATGTAATTCACTATCAAAAATATTATTATTATCTTTTAAATAAACCAGCAGGTGTGTTAACGGCAACTAAAGATAGGAAACAAAAGACAGTGATGGATTTGTTCAATAGCGTCGATTATCGGGATGATTTATTTCCAGTTGGACGGTTGGATAAGGATACAACTGGACTATTGCTTATTACAAATGATGGACAATTAGGTCATCAGATGTTGTCACCAAAACATCATATCGATAAAGTGTACTTTGCTAAAGTTGATGGGCAAGTGACTACTGACGATGTGATTAAATTTGAAACCGGATTGCTATTAAAAGATGGGATGCAAACTAAACCTGCAAAATTAATTGTTGAATCTTATAATAGTGATTCAAATATCTCAGAAGTTTTAATTACGATTACTGAAGGTAAGTATCATCAAATCAAACGAATGTTTGGAGCTATCGGTATGAAAGTTATCAGACTTGAACGTAAAAAAATGGCTACTTTAGAGTTAGAACCAACGCTATCGTTAGGCCGCTATCGTGCTTTAACAGATGAAGAAATTGAATCAATCAAATAGAAAATTGTTGGCGTAACTAGCCAGCAATTTTTTATTATTTTATTTGTTTTTGATGTTCCTTTATTGAGTAGTAAGGTCTATCAATATATCTAACTGAATACGCTTTTAAATACCGATTATTAAAATTTTGTGATAAAATGGGCTTACTAATATTTTAGGAGGAATTCAAATGAGTATAGATTGGAAAGCAGAAGTTGAAAAGCGTCAAGACGCCTTATTAGAAGATTTATTTGCAATGTTAAAAATTGAAAGTGTTCGTGATGAATCAATTGCAACAACTGAAGCACCTTTAGGTCCAGGACCTAAAGCTGGGTTAGATAAATTCTTAGAAATTGGAACGCGTGATGGTTTTGAAACATTAAACCTTGATGGTTTAGCCGGACATATCGAATTTGGTGAGGGGGATGAAACGTTAGGTATTTTAGCTCACGTTGACGTTATGCCTGCTGGTAACGGTTGGGATACTGATCCATTCACACCAGTCGTGAAAGATGGTCGAATTTATGCTCGCGGTGCCTCAGATGATAAAGGACCAGGAATGGCTGCATATTATGGTTTAAAAATCATTCAAGAATTAGGATTACCAGTTTCTAAAAAAGTTCGATTTATTATTGGAACGGATGAAGAAAGTGGTTGGAGAGGAATGACTCATTACCTTGAAAATATGCCTGAACCTGATTTTGGATTTTCACCAGATGCATTTTTCCCAATCATTAATGGTGAAAAGGGAAATATTACTTACTTCTTAAACTTTAAAGGATCAAATGGAGATAAGGATCAATTGCTTGAATTTGATGCTGGCCTCCGTGAAAATATGGTTCCTCGCGATGCTAAAGCTGTTATTAAAACAGAAGACGGCGCTGAGATGGAAGAAGTATTTAACGATTTTATTGCTGCTAATATTGTTACAGGTAAAATGGAACGCAATAATGATATTGTGACTATCTCGATGGTAGGAAAAGCAGCCCATGCACAAGAACCTAAAAATGGAGAAAATGCCGGAACTTTCTTGGCATTATTCTTGAACCAATTTAATTTTGGTGGGGATGCTGCTAACTATCTTCGTTTGGCTGCTGATTACTTACACAGAGATTCACGTATGAACAACTTTAGTATTGCCTTCACTGATGATATCATGGGCGATTTAACGATGAATTCTGGAATTTTCACATTTAAAGCTGATAAAGGTGGACAAATTGCCTTGAATTTCCGCTTCCCTAAAGGTATGACGGAAGTAGATATTAAACGTGGTCTTGAAAATGTAACAAATGAAATGAATGTTGTAATTGAAGCAGGTAGGTTACAAGGACCTCATTACGTTTCACCAGAAGATCCTTTGGTTAAAACATTATTAGGTGTTTATACGAAACAAACTGGCGAAAAAGCTGAAGGTTTAGTCGTTGGTGGTGGGACGTATGGTCGTCTCCTAAAACGTGGTGTTGCTTTTGGTGCAATGTTCCCAGGTGTACCTGATACAATGCATCAGGCCAATGAATTTATTCCTTTAGATGACGTGCTGAAAGCTGCTGCCATATATGCTGAAGGAATATACGAATTGATCAAGTAAATAATTAATTTTATATACTTGTATGATACTAATATACATTTAGGATGGCTTTTTTTAAAAGATTTATCATCTTTAAAGTATCGTTAATATGTAATCATTTGTAAAAAATAATGTAACCTATACCCCTAATGTTGAAAAACGTTAGGGGTATTTTTATGATTAAATTTCCACTTTAATACAAAATTTAAACCGTTTAAACATAGTTAATGGGAACTAAATTGAAGACGTAAGTTAGTAAACAGTATGGTATCAGTAGAAGCGTATTTTCAGTCTTCGTCACAATATTTGAATTAAAACTTCAAAATATTATGTAAGCGATTAACATGGTGTTATAATAATTCTGGTTCAAAGTTTGTTTTTAGTTTACTATGTATCAGATTATATTCAATTTGTTCGTGGATAGAATGAAAAATAGTCACTTTTATGAGGTGGTCAAATGAAGTTAGTAGTAGATAATGTATCAAGAGGAAGTATTCTAAAAGACGTTTCTTTTTATCTCAATCAAGGAGATAAAATTGCTCTCGTTGGTTTAAATGGATCAGGAAAAACAACCATTCTGAATATTATGATGGAGTTATTAATGCCATCAACGGGGAAAATAATTAAAACTAATGTTAAATTAGCGACTGTTTTTCAAAACAATGTTCTTGATGATGATTTGACCGTTATTCAAAACTTACGTTTCAGAATTAAAAATAAAGAAAAAATAAAAAGTATTCAGGAAAAAATGAAAAACTTGAACATCAATGAGTCCTTAAAGTATTCTAGCTTATCTGGTGGGCAGAAACGTATTGTTAATTATTTAAGAGCGATTGCTGTAGAGCCGAATTGCTTACTATTAGATGAAATGTCAGCTGGAATTGATGTTGATATACGTCAATTAATTTGGAATGATCTTGATGAGTATTTAAAAGAGAATAATTGTGGTGTGTTATTTACTACTCATCTATTAAGCGAATTAGAAAATGCCAATAAAATTATTTTCGTATCAAATGGAACTGTTAAATATTTTGGAGAAATGGTTACATTTATGAATAAAATTTCAAAAGTTAAATTAATTTTGAATAAAACTGAAGATGATAGGTATTTTAATACGTCTGCAGAAGCAGTGAGATTTATTGAAGATAATCATTTGATAAATGAAAACTTTGAAATAAGAAAGGCAACCTATACTGACTTATTTAAAAATATGGAGGAAGGAATTTAAGGATGAATAAACAGTTTATTCAAAGAAACATTCTAATTTTCATAAAAGATAAAGTTGGTATCTTTTTTTCATTTTTAGGTATGGTTATAAGTCTTGTAATTTATATATTTTTTCTTCGCTCTAATTTAGTCGATTCTTTGGCTGGAATTAATCATAGTGAACAGTTTATTGATACATGGATGATTTCTGGGTTGATTTCTATTGTCTCAATGACTAGTACACTAATCGCATTTGGTCAAAAACTGGAAGATAAAAAGAATAAGAGATTAGATGATTTTATTGTTAACAGTCAAATAAAAAGTAGTACAATTAATCAATTGTATACTTTGACGTCAGTCATGGAAGGTATTGTGTCGACATTTATTTTCTCATTAATATGTTATGCGTATCTATCTCTAACTTATCATTATAATGCTTATAATGTAACATTTTTTGTAGTATTTCTATTTAATGTTTTACTAATTGTATTTTCAAGTTTACTGTTTTCATTGGTGACAGATTTTTTAAATACTACGTCTAGTTTTTCATCATTGTCAGCAATTGTTGGTACTATGTCCGGTTTTCTTTCAGGAACTTATATTGTTTATGGGGATCTTCCAGCTTTTATGCAGCATACTTTAAAATTGTGGCCTGGTTATCAAATCGCAGCTATTGCACGCTATGAAAGTATTAAAAATATCAGGATAGGAAATAACTCTATTTTGTTCTCGTCACTAGGAATTAGTTCTGATTTTTTGCAAGCTATACTTATAACGATTATATTTGGAATACTACTAATAATTATTTCAATATTTACAAATGTTTATCATAAAGATTGATTTTAATTTGAAAAAAAGAACCTTATGTTACCTATATGTTAATATCAGTTCTGCTAATTTCAAAGAGTTGATTATAAAGAAAATTAATAAATAGAGGATGAAAACAAATCAAAAAGAGATACTCGAGGGTGGCGATTAAAATATTCGTTCAATGCAACGAAATTTAAATAAAAATTATACAGCTTATTTTGGTATTCTACCTAGCGATGGTATTTATGGAACGAGAAACATATGTTTACACGCTAAAAGAAACAAAATAAATAATTTCTATGTTTCAAATATGTCAACGGGATGGAGTGGAAACTTAGGGTTCCCAATGCCTGAGGGTTGGGACTTTGATCAATTTACTGAATATACGCATGGTGGAGTTGATATTGATCAAGTCTCTTCATCAGGTAAGGATTTAGGCTGTAAGAATTTTGATGTATCGGAGGATATATCTGTAAATAAGGTGACACATCGATTTATTAAATCAGTGCAAATGTTAAATTCTTTTAAAGATATAACATTTGAAATGGGAAAAACATATGGTCCTACGGTTCTTCCAGGGATAGATGCATGGCTTACAGTTAAAGATAGTTGGAGTGTAGAGACAGGAAATTCATCTTCTCCATTTACCATTCACAATGGTAAATGGAGAGTTCTTTTCAAAATGATATAGCTGATATAATGAAGATTAAATATGGTGTTATTAATTATTTAGATACCATGGGAATAGTTAATCGTATTGCGGGTAATCTCCAAAACGGGATGTTAATAATGGGAGTTGCAACAAGGGCAGAAGAACCTTGGCAAATTGGTATGAAGATAACGTATAATGAATCATATACAGAGGGTGATGAAAGTAATAAAATATCAGATACGATTGAAATTTATTATAAGCAACCAGTGGTTAGTCCCATATATCCCGAAGTTTCGTATAATTATGTTTATGATATAGTTAGTGGATTGGAAATTGTCGGAGCATGGATTGTTATTGGTCAGCGGTTATCATGGCTGTAGCGTTTGTTGCTTCTATACCAGAATTATTAGTAGCAGCTCCAGCAGTTGCTGCTTTTGGACTTTTGGTTGATACATTGCCACAAGAATAAAGAATATAGGAGATAATATAGATGGCAATTCCAGCAATGCTAACGGTGTTATTATTTGTGTTTATGATGAATTTATATCTTACTCTTTCTATAGTAAGGATAAAAAAGTCAATAAATAATGGTAATAAAAAGATTGAGAAAGAAAAAGATAGATTAAAAGAATTTAGAGGAGATAAATAATGAGCGAGCCTAATTTATTTATTATTTTATTTGTATTATTTTTAATCTTTATCGTACAATTTGTATATTTTTTAAATATTAAAAATAAATTGCTTGAATTATCGTATGAAATAACTAAAATTAGGGAAGAATTACTAAACATAACAATTGTTAAAGTTTTGAATTTAGAAAAAAAATTAAAAGATAAAGAATAAATGTATGATAAAAAACAAGGTATTCAGATATATTTCTGATCCCCTTGTTTTTTATCTAAAGTAGGTAGACAACAAACTGAATAGTTTAGTGTCTATACTGAGTATGTAGTATAATTACTACGATAAGTTAGTCTTAAAACTTAGACATTAAACAACTACATAAATAAAGCGTAGATATGAATGTGTATCAACGTTATTTAATATATTTTTGAAGGAAAGATAGAAACTGGAATGAGAAAAGCATTAGTTAAACATTTACATTTTAATGATACAGTTGCTTATTGGACAGCACATACGATTGTTTTTATTTACCTGTAAGGAGATGAACTAATGCAAATACAACCTATTTTTTGGGCAATTATCGCGATATTAATAACAGTTTTCTTTCCTTCACGCCAATGGTTAGAACGACATCATTTAGATTATTTTATTCTTGTTACGTACGTAATAATATTAATAGTAATGGTTGTAGCCATACCTTATAGAAAAAGTACTGGCTTGAATGAGATTTATATTGTGAGTGCTTTTATCATCTATGAACTAGGCTATTTATTTATATATAAAAGATTAAAAAAATAAATTAACGTGAGAAAAAATTGTAGAAGAACATTTCTACAATTTTTTATTTGATTAGATAATTTAAAAAGCAAACTCTTTAATAATTAAGGAGTTTGCTTTTTTGTTAAACAGAGTGTATTAAATCAGGTATTGATCTACCATATTTTATTAGCTTGGTATAAATATCAGGGTCTGTATGAGGTAGGTCTTTCCTGTCTGTATATATATAATTACCGAACGGGTCTGTATAGACGATACAATATACACAGTGCCTAGACATGCCCATATCAGGTAACGGATAGCTCATCGTTATTGGTTCACTTGCTAAGGCGAGAATCCTAGGGGTACCAAAATCATTGTGGTTTTTAAAAAACTGCTTAAAATCAGGTAACACGACAGAACTTTCATTCATAGTAGGAATGATGATAACATCATGAATAACATAATTTGAATAGTTTGTAATGGTTACCTGAGGTATCCCTGTTTCAGTAGAGTAAGAACTAGCAGATGCCGTAATACGCGATGATATTTGAATAATATTTTTTTGCCTTTCATATTGTTCTTGACGCTTACTTATTTTATTGCTGTTGTGAGAAAGAAATAGCACTAAATATTGCGGCGGAGGCAGCAAAAATGGCTGGTAAAGTCGCAACGAAAGATTGTAAATAAGTCATAGTATTTTTTCTCCTTTTTAAATAGTATATGAAACATATTCATTTTATTAATTAAAAAATCCAACTCGTAAATAAATACGAATTGGATCAATATATACGGTAAATTAGATGTTAACCACACAAAAACCACATAAAAGTTGGTTAAACGATGGTATATCAATGATAACAATGCGCCTGACAGGAATCGAACCTGCACTTGGAAACCCAAACAGCGATCTGAACGCTGCGCGTCTGCCAGTTCCGCCACAAGCGCAAAATAAATTACTTTGAAAACTCAATAACAGTACCGTAGCCATGTAAAACTAAGAATCTTGGGGCAATCGTTACACGAACAGTTTGTGGTTCGAAATGAACGTTAATAATCCCGTCGCCACCTTTATTAATTGCGCGTTCTGCTAGTTCTGCTTGGACACGATCATATAAGGTATCAAAATCATCTACACGATCAATTTCATCGGCTTCTAGTACAATCTTGGCTGTCGCATTAACGATGCCTTTAATAGCATAAGAACGGTTAACATCTCCGGTTGTTAAGAACATATAAATCACTCCTTGAGTAATAGTTTAAGATAAAAATGCTAGATTGACAAGGATTAAAAAAACTAGCCTCAAGAGTTAGTCTCAACTAGGCTAGTTTTGTAGGTTACATGAAGATACGGTAGTTACGTTTATTAATTGAAATTAATTCTTTAGCCTTACTCTTTGAACTGAATTTAAGTAAATTTTTGATTAAACGTTCTAATTTTTCGTCATCTTTAGAAACTTTTTCAAAAATATCATTGTCAATCTTTATTGTTAGATCTTCCTTTTTGCTTGGAACCTTAAATGTTTTAGAAGTTTCATCGCTTGTGATGAAGTTTTTCTCAAGATCTGCTAATAAATTTTTGCTCATATGTTTTCTTCCTCCAGTTTCTTACTATATTAATCATAACACCTAGATGACTAAAATCATAGGAAATGAAAAAAGATAAAAATGTTATTAAGAGAATTAGATAATAATTTTGCTTTATAAATCTAATTTTGAAAGTATTGCAGGGATGTCGACTCCATCAGGGCTTTTTAAGATTAGCGATTGTTTATCAGTGAAATTAAATTTTTCCAATAATTTTTGATTTACTTCTTCTTGTTCGTATTTCAGCGTTTGTACATTGGTAAACTGTTCAGATTTAAAAGATTTAAGCAGGGCTTTTAATAAATGTGTCGCGATACCTTGTTGTTCTTCGTTTTTCGAAACTAATAATAGACCAATCCAAACGGATTGAACTTCAGGATAATCTGTTAAAAAATCAATCATAGCTACTAATTTATCTGCTTTGAAGAAGCCCAGTGTCCATTTTTGATCACTTTTAACTGACAACGGGATCGAAGTTAAATCAGATTTTATTTCTTCAATGGCTAAATCTTGTTTACCTTGGAGTTTTAGGTAAGTAGATTGACTTTTTTCTAATTCTAACATTTGAGTTAGATCTTTTTCGGTTAACTCTCGAACCACGTAGGGGGCACTAAAAATAGAAATCCTTTTTAATAACATACTGAAAACCTTCTTTATTTCAAATTTTGTAGGTAAAACGCTAACATCTAATACAATTTTAATGATATACTGTAACTACAAATAAAAGATATGGGGTGGCAAATATGGAACAAGAATATAAAAATATTTTAGTCCCAGTTGATGGATCAGATTCAGCTGAAAAAGCATTAAAGCGTGCAGTAGAAAGTGCTAAAGCAAACCATGCACATTTAGATATTTTAAACGTAATTGATACGCGTCAATTTTCTGTAAGTTTTTCAGGAATGATGGATGGGGGCGGTTCAATCGTCTATCAGACTTTTGAAGATACAGAAGCATATATGAATGAATTAAAAGAAGATATTGTAAAAAATGGGTTTACAGATGTTGATATTCATATTCGTTTTGGTAGTCCTAAAACAGTAATTGCCAAAGATTTTATTGAAGATCATCATTCAGATTTAATTATCATGGGTCAATCTGGCTTGAAGGCAGTGGAAAGAATGTTAATGGGTGCAGTTACAAATTACGTTACTCGTTTAGCACCTTGTGATGTCTTAGTTGTTAAATAATAAAGAGGGTTGCGTAATTTAGCAACTCTTTTATTATTTATAGGACTAACTCAGTATAAAGTAAAAATGAATTAAAAAATAGTCATATTAGATTAAAAGAGAGAAGGGGTACTGGTGGAAATAGGTTTATATTTAGTTATGGCAATTTTGATTATTTATAATGTTAAGTTGTCTCTACAATTAACTAAAGTGCGTCAAGCTAATGTTAGAACTGTGGACTCACTAGGTCCTGAAGAGACTAAAATATTAGCAGACTACGCAATTGAGAAACGAAAATGGCAAGTCCTTGGCAATGGAATGTTCTTTTTAGCTCTCGTTTGCGCTTTTATTGGAACAACAATAGAAACGAGTTATTTTGTAACACTTTATGTTGTAACAATGATTGCTGTGAATCGTTCAAGAATAAGAGTCAATAAGCTGTTATTATTAGATAATTAATGTTGCATTAAAAGTCTATATCTTAAATTAAAGAATTCACAAAAGTTAGGTATAAGTAACCTAATTTTTGAGGAACTTAATATTTGGGAAAGGCTTATTTTTTTTAAATGAATAAATGTTGTGACATGTTAGCTGATCTTAGAGAGAATTTCGTATGTGTAGTGGTGCCATCCAGATGACTAACTTTATAAAAAGTAGTTTAGCATGGTAAAACAGATTTTTTAAATTAATGGTTAATAAATAGTAAAGATTCTTACTGAGCATCAATGTTTTTAAGTAACTATGATATTCTAAAATTAAGCGAAATTCCTGGAGGGTTATTGTGAAACGATTTAAATATTATTCAATTTCCTTGTTAAAGGGATTAGCGTCTTTAATTATTCTTTTAGCAATTGGAAATTTGATAGGTCCATCTAATTGGCGGTTATTAATTAATTATTATTTAATTTTGAATTTTTTAACTTTTTATCCATATAATCTCGAGTTAAATGGATTAAATAAAAAATTAGTGCAAAAAGTTAAAATTGACGAGGTAGAGGAACCACACTCTAGACAAGAAATGAATACACGTAAAGTATCAACTGAAAATTTAACGCGCTTATTAATTTATGTCATGCAATTTGCAGGGTTAATCCTAATTGCTCCTGGTCAATTCATGTATTACTATTTAATCAAAAATTGAATTTTAATGATATCTCCACTGTTGATTAGATGACAGTGGGGATATTTTTTTAGAAAATTATTTGACAAAAGAATCAAAAACACATATAGTCATAATATCGTTAATGAGGTTAACGGAACGAATAATCGTTAATGCCATTAACTAAAAAGAGAGGGTGGATAATTTTGTTCAAAGAATTTATGTCAAAGAATAAGAGGTCAGTTGCGTATATCGCAATTGCATGTTTAATTCCAAGTTTAATTGCATATGGAACCTATAAGTTAGTTTCAAGTAAGCAACAAATGGACACAGGAAATTTAAAAGTAGCTATTATAAATAACGATGAAGAAGCATCATTTAATGGAAAATCAATTGACGTTGGTAAGGAAGTTACTAAAATTCTTAAAACCAATAAACAAGCCAAATGGGAGTTTGTTAGCGCAGAAACTGCGAAAAAACATTTAGATTCAGGCGATTATACAATGTCAGTTACATTGCCAAGTAATTTTTCAAAAAACGCAACAACTGCACTTGATGAAACGCCAAAAGTGAGTTTGTTAAAAACAAAACAATCAGATACAAATAACTATGTTTCGCAATTGATTACAAAACAGGTTGCAGAACAATTGAAATCACAAGTTTTAACTAATATCCAAAAAGCGTATGATTCTGCATTACTTGGTTCCGTTAAACAATTAGGTTCAGGTGTTAAAGAAGCCTCAACTGGTGTAAAAACGTTAAATAAAGGAACCGTTAAATTAAAAAATGGTAGTAAAGAAGTTACTAGAAATTTAAATACATTGGCAACAAGTATGGTGACCTTTGATAAAGGTAATCAGACATTAAAAACAGGATTAAATACTTATACAACTGGGGTTGATACTTTAGCTGATGGTGTAAATACCTATACAACTGGTGTAGGTACACTGGTGAATGGTAATAATCAATTAGCCTCAGGAATTAATACACTTGTTGCTAGTGCACCAACCTTATCAAATGGTGTGACTCAATATGTTGATGGGAATAAAACATTAGATGCGGGACTTTCTACGTTGCAAACTGGCGGATCTACATTAGCAGCTGGTGTAGGCACGTTAGCAACTGGTGCAACTACATTAAATTCGAACTCGAATGATTTAAATAATGGTGCGAAAACATTAGCTGCAAGTATGTCAGGTAGCCAATCGTTACCGATGGCGGTAGCAGGTTTAACAGCATATTCAACTGGTATTAAAACTGGTGTAACTCAAATTCAAACAAGATTAAAATCTCGTAGCGAAATTATTAATCATATTCCTGAAATAATTCAACAAATTAAAGATACAAAGCAAGGATCAAAAGAATTAAAAGCTGAACTTGAAGAAATTTCAGGATCAATTGAAACATTACAAGCATTACCTGGATTAGTAACAAAATTGATGGCGGCAGGGGATAAATTAACAACTGTTCAAACTCAAATGAATGCAATTAATTCAGATACAACACAAAAGATGTTTAGTTTGACATTAGCTAAAGGTCAGGCATCGACTTCTAACAAGAAGGTTCGTACGATGATTAATGACTCAACAACAATGAGCCAAAAAGAAAAAGACACTGTTTTACAACAAATCACAAAAACAGATACAGCAATAACAACTGTTGGTACAAATATAACTGGGGTAAGTAAAAATTTAACAGATACAAAAGCGATGTTAGAGGCAGTGATGAGTGATGTAGGTGGCTTAATGGCTGAATTTAAATCAACAATGGGTGATGTAGATCTTAAAGCCATGTTGGAAAAATTTGCTAAAATTTCGACACAAGCAACTGCATTATTGAGTAATACTGATACCTTGACGAGCGATTCAATGATTGGTCTTTTAGGTGATACAAAAGACTTGAGTGATCAAATTGATTCATTAGTGATAGCATCAAATGCTAATGCACAAGTTGCTGGTAAATTAAATGCTAGTGTTAATGGTGCTGGTGTTGATGTTACAAGTGAAAAAACAATTAATGCAACAATTAAGAATTCAATCATGACAGGTAGTATTAACAAATTGTCAGCTGGTATCTTAGGATATACAGCAGGAACAGGACAAGTAACTGATGGTATTAATCAATTAAATAGTAATGTACCAACTTTAATAACAGGTGTTACTGCTTTAAGAGCAGGATCGCAAAAACTTGTTACAGCAGGTGGACAACTTGAGGCAGGAACACAAACGTTAGTTTCAGGTGGTACACAATTGAAAGCAGGATCTGATAAGCTTGTTAGTGGTGGTACACAATTGACAACTGCTAGTACACAATTGACAGATGGAAGTTCGAAATTAAAAGCGGCAAGTACACAATTAACAGATGGTGATACACAATTGGCAGCTGCTAGTCCTCAATTAGTTGATGGCTCACAAAAATTAGCTGATGGGTCTAAACAAGTAACATCAGGATTGGATACAGCTAATGATGGTGTAACATTATTAAATACTAAATTAGCAGCAGGAGCATCACAGGTTGGTAATATCAATTCATCTCCAAAAAATGTGGCTCAATTCGTTGAACCTGTTAAAACAGAAACTGAAAGTGACAATCTCGCTAAAACTTTGAAAAATACATTTGCCCCATTAGTGATTGTTTTATCATTATTTGTCGGTGCAATTGTAACTCAATTAATTTTATTCAGATACCGTAAGAAGAATGAATTATCACAAAACTGGTTACAGAACCTTTTCCTAATGTTATTTATTTCTGTTATTCAAACAGCAGGAGTTCTCTTATTAACATTATTCTTTAGTGTAACAATTGAACATCCAATTAGTTTCGTAATCTTTACGTTCTTATCGGGAATAATCTTTACTCTTTTATGTGTGGTAATTGACGAACTCCTTGGAACAATGGGTATTCTCTTATCTTTAGCATTACTACTCGTACAATTAGTGATTACAGGACAAGTTATTCCAAATACGATGTTATCAAATGCTTATCAAGTATTTGCAGAGTTCTTACCTGTTACACATGTATTAAATGGCTTCACATATGCAATTAATAGCCAAGGTTCTGGTATGATTGGTTCAGTGCTTGCATTACTTGTTACAGCCGTAGTACTGGGTGTGGTTTGGACGTTTGTAAATCGTAAACAATTAACGGTATCAACTGAAAAAGAAAAATAGAGATACAGTTGATTAGATATAGTAATTAACCGCGTTTTATGCTAAATTTAACTGTAGGTAGAACATGCAGAGGAGAATTAGCAATGACAACAACTAAGTTAATGGATGACTATATTAGTATGTATTTAGGAACTTTTAAGAATGTGGAAGGATTCATTTCACAACCTACTAGTGAGTTTAATTTATCTTTTGAACAATTCTTGATTTTAAAAGATATCCATAGCACTGAAGATATAAGCATGGTTGATATCGCTAAAAAAAGAAATGTTTCAAGGAGTGCAATTGCACGCCAATTAAACGTACTAAAACAATTAAGATACATCTATCAAGAACAAGACACAGTTGATAGAAGAAGAATAAACCTACGCTTGTCTGATCAGGGTGCAAAAGTAGAACGAGTTGTGACTGAGTCAATTAAGAAACGGTTTGATACTTGGGTAAATGTTTTAGGTGAAGATAAGGCAGTTCTACTGCTTAGTTTAATGAAAGAATTCGGGCAAAAAATAATGGTAGACAGAAAATAAAATTCTGTGTACCATTTTTTGCTTGAAAGTGTTGTATGCGTTTTCTATAAGTAGTATATTAGTTTAATATACTACTTAAAAAAATAATTGTTTTTTAAGGATTAAATTAATACCAAATGAAATCATTATTGGAGGAAGAATATGACAAAAATTATTGCAATTAACGCAGGTAGTTCAAGTTTAAAATTCCAATTATTTAGCATGCCAGAGGAAACTGTTATTGCTAAAGGATTGATTGAAAGAATTGGACTTAAAGACTCAATTTTAACGATTAAATATGGTAACGGAAAAAAATATGAAGATGTATTAGATATCGACAATCATTCAGTAGGTGTACAGTTATTACTTAAATTATTGCTTCAATTGGATATTATTGCTGATTTTAATGAAATTTCCGGTGTTGGACATCGCGTTGTTGCTGGTGGTGAATATTTCAAAAAATCAACATTAGTAAATGCCGATACAATTGCAAAAATTAATGAATTATCTGAATTAGCACCATTACATAATCCAGCTAATCTTTTAGGTATCCAGGCATTTGAAGAAATCTTACCAGATGCAGTAAGTGTCGCTGTATTTGATACAGCCTTCCATCAGACGATGCCAGAAGAAAGTTACATGTACAGTGTACCTTATGAATGGTATGAAAAATATGCCGCAAGACGTTATGGTGCTCATGGGACAAGCGTTCGTTATGTCGTCTCAGAAGCCGAAAAACTAATTGATAAAGACCCTAAAGAGTTAAAATTAATTACATTACATTTAGGTGCAGGAGCATCAATTACAGCTACAGTTGGTGGTAAATCAATTGATACATCAATGGGCTTTACACCACTTGCTGGAATTACCATGGCAACACGTTCAGGTGATGTAGATGTATCGTTAGTTGCTTACATGATGAGACAATTAAAAATTACTGATATAGATGAAATGATTAATATTTTGAATCGTGAATCTGGGCTAGTTGGTATTTCAGGGATTTCTCCTGATATGCGTGATGTTAAAGCTCAATTAGGAAAAAATCCTCGTGCTGATTTAGCTGTTAAAATCTATGTTCAAAATATTATTAAATATATTGGTCAATACATTGCAGAAATGCAAGGGGTTGATGGTATTATTTTCACTGCTGGTCTTGGTGAGAATGATCGGATTGTACGTCGTCGCGTTATTGAACATTTAGCATATTTAGGTGTTGGCTTTGATGCTGAAAATAACGAAAAAATGGGTGAACAGGTTATGCTTAGCACGCCAGAGTCTGCCGTTAAGATTTTTGCGATACCTACTGATGAAGAATTAGTTATTGCACGCGATGTTCAATCATTAATGTAAAAATAACCATTTAAAATAGTAGCTTAAAATAAGAGGGATATCACATTGTGATGTCTTTTTTATTTTGTAACATAACGGTAATATTTAAAGGGTTAACAAGTTATTAAAAAAGTGTTAAATTAGACATTATAAATTATTATTACTGACAACAAGTTGTTGTCATCATTCGGAGGCGTAACTTAATGAGTAGGTGTAAACTTGATATTATGAGTGAGTATCAAGCAGCGATGCAAAAACTTGCTGATCTTAGAAGTAACATTGGAAACAGACAACAATCATCAATTCGAGATAGCTTTTTCCAAGAGGAAAAATCGCTTGAAAGAGAATGTTCTGAACTGAATATTCTATTAGAAGCTATCGATGTTGCGGAAGATTAATCCTACTTTTTGAGAAATAAAAGTAGTAAAAAACGATTAAATTCATAATTGAATTTAATCGTTTTTTTTGTTCCTATTTAAATTAATTAGTTTGTAGATTCCGAAGAACGAAACGATTAATAAGATGATACCAACTACTGTAGCAAAAATATCAACTGTTGCTGCAACTTCCGCCCAAGCATTCCCAGCAAATGCCCCAAGATAAATGAGGACAGTATTCCAAATTAATGTTCCAAAAAAGGTTAATGGAATAAAAAAACGTAATTTACATTTCGTAATTCCAGCGGGAATAGAAATTAAACTTCGAACAATGGGAACAAAACGGCCTATGAAAATAGCACGATTTTCATATTTTACAAAAAATTCAGTCGCTTTTTCAATATGGATAGGTTTTAGACCAAGCCAAGAACCATACTTACTGGCGAAAAATTGATTTAAACGTTCTGTACTTAAAAAGCGACCGATCGAATATAAGATTAAAGCCCCGATAGTCGCCCCAATAGTGGCAGAAATAATTAAACCAATTGGTGTAAGAGAACTTGAGAGCGTCATAAAACCTGCAAATGTTAAAATGATTTCAGAAGGAATTGGTGGGAAAATGTTTTCAATGGTGATCAGTAACGCAACACCTAGATAGCCATGTTGGCCGATTAAGTCAATTATGGTTTCTTGCATTTAGGCACCCCTTTTATTTAATAATTAAAGCATATCATGAGCCAAAGAAATAAAGTAATGAAAAAGGATTAGCTTAATAAAAATTAAATAATTTTCGTATTCAGAGTTAAATTTGGTACAATTGAAGAAAGAATAAGACGATTTAAGGTGGTAAAAATGAAAATTGAAGAATTACACAAGGTAGAATTAGATTTAATCCGGGAAGTCGTTGAAATTTGTCAAAAAAATAATATAAAGTATTTTATGATTGGTGGCAGTTTATTAGGTGCGGTCAGACATCAAGGGTTTATTCCATGGGATGATGATGTCGATATTGGAATGGTAAGGGATGACTACGATCGATTCTTACAAATCGCTCCCCAAGAGATTAGCCAGCCTTATTATTTTCTACAAACTGATCAAAGTGATCCAAACTATGCATTTGGATATGCAAAACTACTTGATGAATCTATTCATGTTGAAGAGAAAAGAAATATTAATGACGCTAGAAAAGGTGTTTTTGTAGATATTTTTCCTTTTGATAAAGTCCCAACAGGTGATGTCGAACGATCTATTCAACAATCAAAATATCGATATCTTAACGCGAAAATTCTTTTATTGAGCAATTATCGTTTAATGGATACTGAAATTAACGCAAAGATTAGAAAATTACAACCTGATCAAAGTCGTAAAACCAAAGAGTATAAAGAAAAAAGAGACGAACTAGTAAGAACCTATAATCAAGATGACACCATTTCAGAATATAAAAATTTAGCTTCACAATACTCATATGAAAAAGAATTACTATCAGAAAAGGAATTAGCAGCCGTGATTCAAGTTCCTTTTGAGAACCTTACGGTAACTATTTTAAGGGCATATGATGCAATTTTAAGCCGTTTATATGGTGATTATTTACAATTACCGCCTGAAAGTAAACAGATTGAAAAGCATATTGAAAAAGTGACTATTTTAGATCGAAATGATTTTACTTTTGATAATGAAATTGATTGATTTTATGACGTAAATGAGATACGTTTAAAGATGACAAATGGAGGTGCTTTCATATGGATAGAAAATCAATTATTGACGAGCGGTTGCTTAACCGGGAATTTACAATTGACAGTAAAAATATTCATGGCACGGTCGAGTTTTTTGGTATCTACTATCATTATTTTAGTGATGAAACATTAGTAAGTGGAGATGTTGTTCGAATCATTAAAACACATGTTGAAGGGTTAGACGTTAAAAAAATATAAAGGTGGTTAAATTATTATGTTGGGACTTTTAGTCGTTATTATTATTGTTATATTATTGGTCATGATTTTACCAGCAACTATCCGAATTATTAGACAACCGCATCAAGGTGTTGTTATAACTTTAGGAAAATATGAAACAACATTAGCTCCAGGCTTACATTTTATTAAACCATTTATTTCTTCAGTAATTCGTGTTAGTACGGCACAACAACCTTTAGATCTTGATAAACAAGTTGTGATTACAAAAGATAATGCTGAAATTGAAGTTAAAATTTCATTGAAGTATCACGTTACTGACATCCAAGATTTTGTGTTTAAAAATGAAGACTCTGTTCGTAGTATGATTCAAGATACACGTGCCTCTTTGCGTGGCATCATTGGTAATAAAATGTTAGATGAAGTTTTGAATGGAACGCAAGAAATTAATCGCGGTTTGTTTGGCGAAATTTCTAATGTGACAGCTGGTTATGGATTAAATGTTGATCGAATTAATATTGATACAGTAAAACCTTCAGTTGAAATTCAAGATTCAATGAATAAGTTATTGAAAGCCGCTAGAAATCGTGATGCTACTGTTGCTGAAGCAGAAGGTTACAGTAAATCAGTTGCACTAAAAAATAAAGCTGATAATGATGCATGGGTTAATTCAGCCCAAGCAAAGGCTGAAGCAGTTAAAAAGACGGCCGATGCTGAAGCATACCGAATAGATGCAGTTAATTTATCATTAAATAAAGTTGGTAATGGTTATTTTGTTAGCCAAAATATTGAGGCTTTTAAAGAATTGGCCAAGAGTGACGCAAATACAGTTGTTATGCCAAGTAATGCGATAGATAGCTTAGGTCAAATTCCAGCAATTAATGCATTATTAAAACCAGAAGCTAAATAAAACTTTCAAGAGGTTATTCCTTGGAAGTTTTTTTACTAGGAATGAGAGTGGTTAATTTGAAAATTATTATTGATGGGGATGCGTCTCCTGTGAAAAATGAAGTTATAGCTGAAGCCGAACTACGGAATATCAGTGTGTTGCTAATTACAAGTACGCCACATTTCTCAACTAAAAAGTATCCTGAAAATGTTTCGGTTAGCTATGTTGATCAAGGTCCAGATGCGGCAGATTATAGAATTGTAAAGTTAGCTGAAAAATCAGATGTTGTGATTACACAAGATTACGGACTAGCTTCTCTTTTATTACCAAAAGGTGTGATTGTGATGCATCATAAAGGATTTGAATATACAGATACCAATATCGATAGTATGTTGGATTCAAGATATTTAAGTGCAATGGCAAGGAAATCAGGTCAACGTACGAAGGGTCCAAGCGCCTTTTCAAACCAGGATAGGGCTAACTTTAAAAAAGCATTTATTTTATTATTGAATGAAAAAGGAATTAAATAAATATAAAGAAAAGAAGGGTCTTATTTGCGATCGTTAACATCGGGTAATCCAGCAAAATTAATTTTTATGTTTACTATACCATTATTGGTTGGTAATTTATTTCAACAATTATATAGTATTTCTGATACGTTGATTGTTGGACAAACTTTAGGCGTGGATGCACTAGCTGCAGTTGGTTCGACCGGGAGTATTCAATTTTTGATTATTGGATTTGCACAAGGGTTAACTGCAGGTTTATCTATTATTACGGCACAACGATTTGGGGCAAAAGATTATCGTGGTGTTAGAAAAAGCTTTGCAGTGGGACTTTTGATTAGTCTAATTGCAACGGTAATTTTAACAGCGGTTAGTTTGTTTTTTGTAAAAGATATTTTAACACTTATGAAGACACCACCAGAAATATTTGATGATGCACAAACTTTTATTAGTATCATTTTTGGTGGAATATTTGCTTCAATGGCATTTAATATTTTATCTAATATTATTAGGGCGCTAGGGGATAGTCGCACGCCATTATACTTTTTAATTTTTGCCAGCATTATTAATGTTGGTTTAGAATTATTATTTATTTTGGTATTTCATTGGGGAGTTGCTGGCGCTGGTATTGCAACTATTATTGCGCAATCATGTTCCGTTGTATTCTGTTTAATTTACATTTATCGAAAAATTCCCGTCTTACATATTGGTCGACACCATTTTAGAGAAATCACGATGAAAGATGTTAACCAACACCTTTATGTGGCTCTACCAATGGCCTTTCAAGCTTCAATAATTGCGATTGGTGCAATTATGCTACAGTCAGCTTTAAACGGTTTAGGAACGACAGCAGTTGCCAGTACCACGGCAGCGTCTAAGATTGATCAATTATCAACACAACCAATGATGTCATTTGGAATTGGGATGGCAACTTTTACTGCCCAAAATTATGGCGCAAAAAAATATGGTCGTGTTTTAGATGGTGTAAAAAAGTGTCTATTAATGTCTGGAACATTCAGTATCGTTGCAAGTCTTTTAGTTATTTTATTTGGACAACAATTAGTTACACTGTTTGTTGGAAATAATGCACCAAAAGTTGTTGCATTATCGCAGGTTTATTTTAATATTAATGGGTCATTTTACTTACTTTTGTCAGTACTGTTTGTCATTAGATACACGTTACAGGGACTGGGACAAAGCATCGTACCAACAGTTGCTGGAGTTGTAGAATTACTGATGAGATCATTTGCAGCTATCTTTTTAGCTGGTGCTTTTGGGTATGCAGGAGCTTGTTTTGCAAATCCATTAGCCTGGGGTGGGTCATGTATTGTACTGATTTATTCATATATGAAGGCTGTACAAAATTTGAGACGTTTAGATTTTGAACAAAAGGCTGAAAATAAACATGCTTAATTAGTTATGACAAAAGTACGGAAATATGCTATACTAATCAACGTTCTGCGGGCGTAGTTTAGTGGTAAAATTCCAGCTTCCCAAGCTGATGTCGCGAGTTCGATTCTCGTCGCCCGCTTAAAAATGAATAAGATAATTATATTGAAACCAAGATATTTAATCTTGGTTTTTTTTTGTAAATTTTAACTGACTAAATAGAATATAATTAGTCAAAATGATTGCAATTAAGCGTTATTTTTGCTAAGTTTAGTAACTGATATTAGTTTTTTTGTATAAAAAAACATGGAACTGGACAGAATTGAGGGGGAAAAAAGTGGATATTTTATTAAAACATGCTAAAAAGTATCGGGTAGATATTTTTTGGGCAGTCGTCATGGTGGTTATCATGGCAATTTCAACATTGTGGCAACCTAAATTGTTACAAAAAGTAATTGATGCTATTTTAAAGGACCAGGGTGATAAAATCACGACACTTGGTTTGTACTTGATTGGAGTTGCTGTTATTGGATTGTTGGCAGGTGTTGTGAATACAATTCTATCAGCAAAAGTAGCACAATCAATGAGTGCAGATATTCGTGAAACTGCTTTTAGAAAGATTCAAACATTTTCTTTCAGTAATATTGAACGATTCCAAGCAGGGAATATTGTGGTTCGTTTAACCAATGATATTACCCAAATTCAAACGTTAATTATGACAATTTTACAGACATTAATTCGAGTGCCCATTTTATTTATCGGTGCATTCATTTTAGCTATGAATACAATTGCGGATTTATGGTGGATTATTGTTATTTTAATTGTCTGCGTGTTAGGTATTTCAATGTTAACTTTCGGTCGCATGGGACGCCATTTTGGGTTAATGCAAGGCTTAATTGATCGAGTAAATGAGTTAGCCAAAGAAAACTTGATGGGTGTGCGTGTTGTTAAGTCATTTAATCAAGAAAAAAATGAAGAAAAACGTTTCGATAAGGTTTCAGATGATTTAAATGCACAAAATATCTATGTTGGAACTCTATTTGCTGTTTTAATTCCAGCATTTACATTAATTGGAAATATGGCTGTCGTTGCCGCAATTTATTTTGTAGGTGATTTAGCTAAAGCAGATCCAAGTACAGTTACAGCTATTACTTCGTTTGTTAATTATTTAATGCAAATCATGTTTGCCATTATTATTGGTGGAATGATGATGACGTTTAGTGCTCGTGCAATGGTTTCAATTAAACGACTACGCGAAATTTTAGATGAAGAACCAGATATTTATTACCAAGATGTTCCAGAGGAAGATTTATCGGGATCTGTTAGTTTTGAAGATGTCTCATTCTCATATGAAGGCGATGATAAACCAACACTTAAACATGTTAGTTTTGATGTTAAACCTGGAGAAATGATAGGAATTGTTGGTGCAACTGGTTCAGGTAAATCAACTTTAGCCCAAATGATTCCACGATTATTTGATCCCCAAGAAGGAATGATCAAAGTTGGTGGTGAGAATTTAAAGGATGTTAATGAAAAATCGCTTCGTAAAACAGTAGCATTTGTTTTACAAAAGGCTATCCTATTTTCTGGCACAATCGCAGACAACTTACGTCAAGGTAAAGAAGATGCCAACGAGAAAGATATGGATATGGCCAGTCAAATCGCTCAGGCATCAGAATTTATTAATCGATTACCAGAACGTTATGATGCAGAGGTTGAAGAACGTTCAGCTAACTTCTCAGGTGGTCAAAAACAACGTTTATCAATTACGCGTGGTGTTATTGGTAAACCTAAAATCTTAATTTTAGATGATTCAACATCAGCACTTGATGCTCAATCAGAAAAATTAGTCCAAAAAGCATTAAATAATGAATTGAAAGAGACAACAACATTTGTTATTGCCGAAAAAATCTCATCTGTGATTAATGCGGATCGTATTTTTGTTATGGATGACGGTAAATTAGTTGGCGAGGGGACACATAAAGATCTCGTTGAAAATAGTCAAATTTATCAAGAAATTTATAACACTCAAAAAGGAAAGGAGACTGTCTAATGAAAGATATGAATAGATCGATGGCATTCTTCTTCCACTACTTGAAAAGCTATAAATTAGGTTTTACAGTTATGACTGTTGCAATTATTGCATCGACATACTTCCAGGTAAAAGCACCTGTGTATATGGGAAAAGCAATTACGGCATTGGCAGACTACGTAATTGGTTTAACAAAAGGAGTGAGTGATAAAGGAAATTTTGTTAGCTCATTGTGGATGTTATTCTTATTTTATATTTTTTCAATTGTAGCAATGTTTTTCTCAAATATTATTGTCACGTTCATTACAGGAAACTCGACAAATAGAATGCGAAAAGGGCTATTTGGAAAATTACAAAAAATGACAATTCGATTCTTTGATTCACATAAAGATGGGGATATTTTAAGTCGTTTTACAAGTGATTTGGATAATATTTCGAACGCAATGAATCAAGCCTTAGGACAAATTATGAGTAATATTGCTCTAATGATTGGGATTATCATTATGATGTTTCAACAGAATGTTCAGCTTGCCTGGGTTACGATTGCTTCAACGCCTATCGCGTTACTTCTTGCGGTCATTTTAATTTCTAAAACACGTAAGTATGTTGATATACAACAAAAAGAAGTTGGAAAATTAAATGGCTATATTAATGAAAAAATTAGTGGTCAAAAAATTGTAATTACTAACGGGCTTCAAAAAGAAGCTATTGATGGTTTCTTGCCATATAACGAAAATGTTCGTAAAGCAACGTTTAAAGGACAAGTCTATTCAGGGATGCTTTTCCCAGTTATGAATGGCCTCTCGTTGGTTAATACAGCCATTGTTATCTTCTTTGGTAGCTGGTTAGCACTGAACGGTGATATGGGCCGTACAACGGCTTTAGGACTAGTTGTCGTGTTTGTTCAATACTCACAACAATTTTACCAACCAATATCACAAATTTCTTCATTGTATAGTATGTTCCAACTTGCTATTACAGGTGCTAGTCGACTGAATGAAATGTTTGATGAACCAGATGAGGTCAACTCAACTGATAAGCAAAAATTAACGGGTCTAACAAATGGTGTTAAGTTAAGAAATGTTAATTTTGGTTATAATGCTAATAAAGAAATTTTACATGATGTATCAATTAATGTTGATAAAGGTGAAATGGTAGCTTTAGTCGGACCAACTGGTTCAGGTAAAACAACAATTATGAATTTATTGAATCGATTCTATGATGTTACAGGTGGTTCAGTTGAATTTGATGGCGTAAATGTTAAGGATCTTGAACTTCAAAGTCTTCGTGATCATGTTGGGATAGTTCTTCAAGAAAGTGTATTATTCTCAGGAACAATTCGTGATAATATTGTCTTTGGTAAACCTGAAGCATCAGATGAAGATATGATTTCTGCCGCTAAGCAAGCTAATATTCATGATTTTATTATGAGTCAAGAAAATGGCTATGACACGACAGTATCGGATGAAAACTCTGTGTTTTCAACTGGCCAAAAACAATTAATTAGTATCGCAAGAACAATTTTAACTAATCCTACGTTATTAATTTTGGATGAAGCGACTTCTAATGTTGATACAGTGACAGAAGCTAAAATTCAAAAAGCAATGGATACAGTTATTCAAGGGCGTACTAGTTTTGTAATCGCACATCGCTTGAAAACAATATTAGATGCTGATAAAATTGTTGTTCTGAAGGACGGTAAGGTTATTGAACAAGGTAACCATCAAGAATTATTGGATCAAAAAGGATTCTATTCTGAACTTTATAATAATCAATTTGTATTTGAATAAAACAGTGAAAAAATCTTTCAAGAATACTTTATATAAAGTATTCTTGAAAGATTTTTTATTTTAAATTAAGATATAAAGTAACAAAAAAAACAAAAAATAAATATATTTAATTGTAATTTTATATCATTCAAGGTATGATGTAACCAGTTAATGATAACGCTTTCTTTTATGAATGGAGGAGATATTATGTTGGGTTTTTCAATTTATTTAGGTGATAAGATTGACGATGATACAAAAAAATATATTGAAGTAATGCGTAAATCAGGATTTAAGGGTATTTTTACTTCATTACATATTCCTGAAGAAGATAGAAAAAAAACTATTGATGAATTAAAAACTTTGGGGAATTTATGTCTTGAAAATAACTTGAAATTAATGGTTGATATTTCAGAAAAAAGTTTAAAATTATTGGAATTTGATTTGAAAACTGCTGGAATTACTGGTTTAAGAATTGATTATGGGATTAGTATGGAAAAAATAGCTGAATTATCAAATAATATAGATATTGGATTAAATGCTAGTACGATTTCAGAGCTGGATATTAAGCAACTAGTTGATAATCATGCAAATTTTAAGAATATTGAAGCATGGCATAATTATTATCCTCGACCAGATACGGGATTAGATGACGAATGGTTAAAAAATAAGAATCATTGGTTAAAAAAATCAGGATTTACTACGATGGCGTTTGTGGCAGGAGATAAAATATTTAGAGGGCCAATTGGAAAGGGATTACCAACATTAGAAAAACATCGAAATTACAATGTATTGGCTGCAATGATAGATTTAATTGAGAATAATTATACTGATGACGTTTATATCGGTGATCCGCGAGTTTCACAAAGAACAATTAGTAAGATAGTTAACTATTTTACTAATCAAAGTATAGAAATAGATATTGAAAGTAGTTCGCATGAACTTGATAATATAGCATGGCATAATCGTGCTGACGTGGCTAGGGATGTTGTAAGGTTAGAAGAAAGTCGGATAAGAAATCAATTCACTATTGAACCAATAAATAATGAAGATGCTCGAACGAGAGGTACTATAACGCAAGATAATATGTTATATGGGAGATATACTGGAGAAATACAGATAGTGAAAAATAATTTACCAATTGATAAAAAAGTAAACCAAATTGGTACAGTTAAAAGGACAGACTTGGATTTAATTGACTATATAGGAGCAAAACAAAAAATAATATTTAATAATACAATTATAAAAGAGGGATAAAATATGGATATTACAAAATTAGTAACGGAAACTAGAAATGAACAAACTATGAATTTAGATGAGTTAAAATGTTCTGAAGTTGCAAGAATAATGAATGAAGCCGATATGACAGTTCCTAAAAGCGTAGAAAAAGAGTTATCGCAAATTAATGAAGCAGTTAGTAAAATTATTGAATCATTTAATAGTGGAGGCCGTTTAATTTATATGGGTGCAGGAACTAGTGGTAGATTAGGTGTCTTAGATGCTGCTGAATGTGTACCAACATTTGGAACAAATCCTAGCATGGTGCAAGGATTGATTGCTGGTGGTATGAAAGCAATGACTGTGGCAGTTGAAGGTGCCGAAGATTCAAACGAATTGGGTAA
The DNA here is from genome assembly GCF_056782135.1 of Dellaglioa sp. CoH-56-MRSF-11. Next base: position 34,092 of record NZ_JBXAYE010000002.1, read on the forward strand.
GTTGGATTTGGAAAATATTTGTTTAACAAAATTAGATACAGTAGTTGGAATTGCAGCAAGTGGTAGAACACCATATGTTATTGGGGGTCTTGACTACGCTAAACATCTTGGTGCGAACACAATAAGTCTGGCTTGCAATAAGGAATCAATTATTGGACGGCATGCTGATACGGCTATTGAGATTGAAGTGGGACCAGAGATATTGACTGGGTCTACTCGTTTAAAATCAGGAACGGCACAAAAATTAGTATTAAATATGTTGTCGACAATTTCGATGATTGGAATTGGAAAAATATATAAAAATTTAATGGTCGATGTTAGACCAACGAATGAAAAATTAGTTGAAAGATCAAAGCATATTATTATGGATGCAACTGGAGTAAGTTATGAACAAGCAAAATTAACATTTGAATTAGCTGAACATGATGTCAAACTTGCAATAGTTATGATTCTAACGGATAACGATTTGAATCAAGCTAAAGAAAAATTAAAGAAGGCTCATGGTTTTGTTAGGGAAGCAATCAAATAAAATATTTGGAGGGGTTAAATTATGGCAGACAAAAAAATCGAAAAAATTGCAAATGAAATTTATGATAATGTAGGGGGGCCAGACAATGTTGAAAAATTAATTCATTGTATGACTCGAGTTAGGATGACAATTAGGGATGAAGATAAAGTAGATATTGAAAAATTGAAAAATATCGATGGTGTCATGGGTGTTGTTGAAGATGATACTTTGCAAGTGGTAGTTGGACCTGGTACAGTCAACAAAGTTGCAGATGAAATGGTAAGACAAGTAGGGGTTAAATTAGGCGAACCTTTCCCTTTGAAGAACGTAGTACAATCAACTCAAATGACTGATAAAGAATTGGTTGAGAGCAAAGCTGCTAAAGTAAAAGCAGAACATAAAGCTAAACAAAAGCAAACGCCAATAAAAAAGGTGCTTAAAGCAATTTCAAATATCTTTGTTCCACTAATTCCTGTATTTGTTGGAGCAGGATTGATTGGTGGATTGGCTGCTGTCCTTGGAAATATGATGGTTGCAGGGGATTTAAGTTCGAGCTGGACAGATTTTATTGCAGTTTTAAATGTTATTAAAAATGGTGTTTTCAGTTATTTAGTTATCTATGTAGGGATAAATAGTGCCAGTGAATTTGGTGCCACTCCAGGACTTGGTGGTGTTATCGGCGCTGTCACTTTGCTGAGTGGGGTAACCCCTGAAGCACCTCTCCATAATATCTTTAACGGTCAGGCACTAAGTGCTGGACAGGGTGGAATTATTGGTGTTATTTTTGCAGTGTGGGTATTAGCTATTTTAGAAAAAAGATTGCATAAATGGATTCCGGATTCTTTAGATATTATTATAACACCGACAATATCATTATTTGTTATTGGAATGATGACAATTTTCTTAGTAATGCCAGTTGCTGGGGTTGTTTCGAATTCTTTAGTTACATCAATTAACTGGGTCTTAGAAGTTGGTGGTGCATTTTCTGGTTTTGTTTTAGGGACTTTTTTCTTACCAATGGTAATGTTAGGATTACATCAAATTTTAACACCTATTCATCTTGAAATGATTGCTAAGTCTGGATCAACATTATTATTGCCAATTTTAGCAATGGCAGGAGCTGGACAAGTAGGGGCAGCAATTGCATTATGGGTTCGTTGTCGTAAAAATAAAAAATTAACAAATTTAATTAAAGGCGCTCTACCAGTCGGATTTCTAGGAATTGGGGAACCATTAATTTATGGGGTTATACTACCTTTAGGACGACCAATGATTACTGCTTGTCTTGGTGGCGGAATCGGTGGAGCGGTGATTGGTGGGATTGGTCATATTGGATCTATTGCAATAGGACCTTCTGGGGTAGCATTGATACCTTTAATAAGTAATGGACACTGGATTGGGTATATTCTTGGATTGCTTGCGGCATATGCGGGCGGATTTATTTTAACATTCTTTTTTGGTATTCCAAAAGATGCTATGATTGAGACAGAAGCATAAGACATACCATAAAAAGAGGTAAGAAGTATGGGTAATTATTTGTACACAATACAAGCAAATATGGATAAATACACAAAGGTAGAGCGAAAAATAGCACGGTTTATTTTAGAGCACCCTCAGAAAGTAATAAGAATGAGTACACAGAGTATGGCAGAGGTGGTAGGTGTCAGCACTGCAGCAATAACGCGATTTGGAAAAAGTATTAGTGATACTGGTTTTCCAGGATTAAAATTAGAATTATCAGCAGAAATCCAAGATGATAAATCAATGCTCGAGGAAATTAATCCTAAAGATGATTTAGTGACGACACAACAAAAATTAACCATGCGGATACAACATACGATTGAGGAATCAAATAAAACATTAGATGAGGAAGTCGTTAATGCTGCGAAGGTTATTGCAGAGTCAAAAATAATCTATGCGTATGGAATTGGAGCATCAGAAATTGTAGCTAAAGATTTCCAACAAAAATTTATTCGAGTTGGTAAGTCTGTTATAGAAACACTTGATACACATCTAATTGCCGTTGGATTATCGCAACTAAAAGAAGGAACAACTTTATTCTTGATATCAAATTCAGGGGAAAATACGGATGCAATTAAGTTAGCAAATCTTGCAAATCGACAAAAAATAAAAGTTATCGTTTTAACACATAATAAAAAAAGTACATTGGCCAAATTAGCTAATATTATTTTAGAACATGACGATAGTGAAGAAAATAAAAAATTCAGAAGTGCAGCGACTACTTCTTTAATTGCTCAATTATATGCAGTCGATCTTGTGTATTATTCTTTTGTATCAATTCATTTTGATGATAATGTTACAAGATTGACAGATTCAAGGGATGTCGTAAAGAAATATTTCACCAAAAGCAAACCTAAATTCTAAAAACACTATCTTTTATAATATTAATTTGTTACAATCAAACTATAAATTCGATGATAAAAGCTAGTAAACTAATTAATTTTAAAGCAAGTCTAGGTTGATGGAAGCTAGATAAAAGCGTTAGTTGAATCGTACTTTTTAGAAATAACTGAATATTTTGAGTGGATATTAATCAATTAGAGTGGTACCGCGGGAATTCTCGTCTCTTACATAATTATTTGTAAGGGGCTTTTTTTATACAATTTTAGGAGGAATGGATAATGAATTATAAACAACAAGTTGCACAAGCATTGGTTGCTATCGTTGATGGAAACCTTACTGAAGAAGAAATTATTGCCAAAATTGAAATACCAAAAAGTTCTGATATGGGGGATTATGCATTTCCAGCTTTTGCATTAGCTAAAGCATTTAGAAAAGCACCTCAGATGATTGCTAAAGACTTAGTAGAGAAAATTGATCAAAGTCAATTTGAGTCAGTTGCTGCAGTTGGGCCATATGTTAACTTTTTCTTGAATAAGGCTGCATTTAGTCAAGATATTATTGAACAAGTGCTTTCAAATGGCAGTGAGTATGGCGCATCTGATATTGGTCATGATGGTAACGTACCAATTGATATGTCATCACCCAATATTGCTAAACCTATTTCAATGGGACATTTACGTTCAACTGTGATTGGTAATTCAATTGCAAACATCTTGGCTAAAATTAATTATAATCCAATTAAAATTAATCATTTAGGCGATTGGGGAACTCAATTTGGTAAGTTAATTACTGCTTATAAATTATGGGGTAGTGAAGCAGAAGTTAAAGCTGATCCTATCAATAAATTACTTGAATACTACGTTCGTTTCCATAAAGAAGCAGAAGAAAATCCAGAGTTAGATGTTGCAGCTCGTGCATGGTTTAAAAAGCTCGAGGATGGCGATGAAGAAGCAATCGAACTTTGGACTTGGTTCCGTGCAGAATCATTATCAGCTTTCAATAAAATTTATGATATGCTGGGTGTCCAATTTGATTCATTTAAAGGGGAAGCCTTTTATAATGATAAAATGGGCGAAGTTGTGACAATGTTAAAAGATAAAAATTTGTTAAAAGAAAGCCAAGGCGCAGAAATTGTTGATCTTGAAAAATACGATTTAAACCCTGCCTTGATTCAAAAAACAGATGGGGCAACTTTATATATTACTCGTGATTTAGCTGCTGCTATTTACCGTAAACGGACGTATAATTTTGTACAGTCATTGTATGTTGTCGGAAATGAACAAGCTAACCATTTTAGACAATTAAAGGCTGTGTTAAAGGAAATGGGTAATGATTGGTCAGATGATATGCACCACATTCCATTTGGCTTAATCACACAAGGTGGTAAGAAATTATCGACTCGTTCAGGACGTGTTATTTTACTTGAAGAAGTTTTAGATGATGCTACAAGCCTTGCTAAAAAACAAATTCAAGATAAAAATCCTGACCTACCAAATGCTGAACAAGTTGCTAAAGATGTTGGTGTTGGGGCTGTTATTTTCCATGATTTAAAGAATGAACGTATGAATAATTTTGATTTTGTTTTAGAAGAAGTTGTTCGTTTTGAAGGTGAAACAGGTCCCTATGTCCAATATTCAAATGCTAGAGCACAAAGTATTATTCGTAAAGCGGGTGATGTTTCAATTAGTGAAAGTAACAATGAACTTTCTGATCCTGCTGCATGGGATACAATTAAGTTACTTGGTGACTTCCCTAAAATAATTAAACGTGCAGCTAAAGAATATGAACCATCAGTAATTGCTAAATACGCTATTCATTTATCAAGAGCATTTAATAAATACTATGCAAATTCAAAGATATTAGTTGAAGATGATCAAAAATTAGCTCGTTTAGCACTCGTTCAAAGTGTGAGCGTCGTTTTAACAGAATCATTAAGATTATTAGGCGTAAATGCACCAAAAGAAATGTAATTAATAAAAAAGTTGACTTAATTGTTAACTTTTTTATTTTATCTAAATATTGTTAGATGTACTTTTTAACGATGATTGTGCGTTTGAACACAAAATGGATGTGCGAATACGACCAGTTTATTTTTATCATTTTGGTACTGTTAGATTAATGATTTAGAGCTATCAGTGAATCAAAAAAATAAACCAGGGTCTCCAAAATCCGAAAAAATAAATCGACATTCTATATTTAATCTGATAGTGTTGATAGTTATATATCATAAATATAGGTATTAAGGGAGTAAAGGGATGATTACAGAAAAAGAAAGACAAAGGTATCGATCAGAATTTTCTGACCATGAGTTGTTTGGTTGTTTAAGTGAGGATGAACAAGGAGCTTGTTTTGAACAAATTACATTTAAAAGATTTCTAAAAGGAAATACTATTTTTGATATGAATGATAAACGTGATTTTATTTATGTTGTCTTGGATGGATTAGTTAAAATTGAACGTGGTGATCGAGCTGGTATTTTTCAAAATTATATGTATGTTACATCGAAACAAATATTTCCAATTGGTGGAATGTTACAGAGTGAATATTATACTGTTTCAAGTCGTGCTGCTACACTAGCGACGGTCGCTAAGATTCCTGTTGAACTTATTGAGAATTTAATCAAAACACATTATGAAGTTTCTGCGTACTTATTTGGGCAAATTGATAATATTTTAAATTGTTCAGAAGTGTTAAGGTTAAGAACCGTATGTAGTAATACAACAACCCGGATAACACAAGTGTTACAGTATTTAAGTGAGAATCTAGCCGATAAACATGGTGAGAATAGTCTGCGAATCCCATATGTGATTACACATGAAGATATTGCGACGATTAGTGGAACGCGGCGTGAAACCGTTGGACGAGTTATTCAGAAATTAGTGTTAGATGGTTATATTATTAGAGATTCAGGTATGCTTATATTTGAATCAAAATTCAATAAAATGAATAAAATCGTCCTAAATTAAGCGTATTATTTCAGTATTCATATTTCTTTTGCTATACTAAGAATAAATACTCATTCAAAGAGGGATTCTTATGAAGAAAGAGATACGTCAAGCTAAAATTGAACAGTTAATTAATAAAAAAGTAATTGCAACGCAGGATGATTTGATTTCAGAATTGGAACATGTGAATATTAAGGCGACTCAAGCGACTATTTCTAGAGATATTCGTGAAATGAAAATTGTTAAAGCTCAAGATGAACAAGGTGATTTGAGATACGCAATTTTTAAGTCAGGTAATTTAAGTGAAGAAGTTCATTTATTTGAAATTATTTTTGAAGTCGTTACTAATATTACTAAAATCCAATTTATGAATGTTGTTAAAACGATTCCAAGTAACGGTAATTTACTGGCAGCAATTATCGATGATTTTGGCTTCCCGGATATTGTTGGAACTGTTGCGGGACATGATACAATTATGATTATTAGTTCAGATGAGCAGGCCGCACAACGTGTCTATGATATTTTTACTGAACACGCAAATCCAGATAATTTAATTTAAAATACTGTGAGACTAAGGAGTAGATAACATCTACATTTCTTAGTCTTTTTTTAAATATTTAAAAATATCATAATAAAAAGGCTAATTTACTTTTTATAATATTGCTATGGTAAAATAATAAATGATATTAAGATTAAATATGGGGACAACTAATGAAAAATGAAAATAAAAGAACTAAAAATGAAAATTGGTTTGTAATACATCTAATTCAATTTAAAAATTGGTTTCGACAGGGATGGAAATTTGTGCATGGTTGGAAATGGTTGACTATTTTTATTTTAGCAATTATTTTAGGTTCGAGTGCGTATTTAACTTATGTAGCCAAAACAACAAATGTTAGTGGGTTAAAAGCTGCTTTACAACAATCAACTGAGGTTTTTGATAAAGATGGCGATAAAGCAGGATCGTTATACTCTCAAAAGGGTACTTACGTTTCATTAAATAAGATTTCACCCAATATTCAAAATGCTGTACTGTCATCAGAAGATCGTAATTTTTATCATGAATATGGATTTTCAATCAAAGGGATGGCACGTTCTGTGGTTTCATTGGTTAAAAATCGATTAACTGGAAGTAGTGCAATTAGTGGTGGCGGAAGTACTATAACGCAACAACTTGTTAAAAATGCATTCTTGTCACAGGAGCAAACTTATAGTCGTAAGGCTAAAGAAATATTTATTTCAATTGAAACGGAAAAAGTATATTCAAAAAAAGACATTCTAACGATGTACTTAAATAATGCATATTTTGGTAATGGCGTTTGGGGTGTTCAAGATGCCTCTAAAAAATATTTTGGAAAAAGTGCTTCAGATTTAACTGTTAGTGAGGCTGCAGTTATTGCGGGTATGTTAACATCGCCAGGGGCATATAATCCGATAGATCATCCTGTTGCAGCTAAACAAAGGCGTAATGTTGTTCTGAATGTTATGTATGAAAATAAAAAAATCTCTAGTGCAGAATTATCAAGTGCTAAGCAGACGGGTATTACATTAAATGATACGTACGATTATCAATCAGGTTATAAATATCCTTATTATTTTGATGCCGTTATTAGTGAAGCAATTAAAAATTATGGGTTAACTGAATCAGATATTATGAATCGTGGTTATAAAATTTATACGGCGATGGATCAGACCCATCAAGAAGCTATGCAAACATCATTTGATAACTCTACCTTGTTCCCTTTGGATGCTGATGATGGGACAAAAGCTCAGGGTGGATCAATTGCTATTAATTCAACGAATGGTGGTGTGACAGCAGTTGTTGGTGGACGAGGTAAACACGTTTTTAGGGGATATAATCGAGCGACTCAGATTAACCGCCAACCGGGGTCAACACTAAAACCAATTGCCGTATATATGCCTGCTTTAGAAGATGGCTATTTTTATGATTCTGAATTAAAAGATAAAAAACAATCATATGGATCAAATAATTATTCACCAAATAATTACGACAATCAATATGCAGGTAAAATACCAATGTATAAGGCATTGGCACTTAGTAAAAATGCGCCAGCTGTGTGGTTGTTAAATAAAATTGGTGTTGATAAAGGATACGATGCTGTTAAAAAATTTGGTATACCGGTTAAAAGTTCGGACAAAAACTTAGATTTAGCTTTGGGTGGTTTAACTACTGGTGTCTCACCCTACGAAATGGCTAGTGCATATACTGCGTTTGCTAATGGTGGTATTCAAAAAAAGGCTCATTTTATTACTAAAATTGTTGATGCTTCTGGTAAAACGATTGTTAATAATTCAGACAATAGTGAAACTAAAGTTATGAGTAGTAAGGTAGCTAAATCGATGACAAGTATGATGATGGGTGTCTTTGAAACTGGAGGAACTGGCGAACTTGCTGTCCCAGCTGGATATACAGTTGCTGGTAAAACGGGAAGTACAGAGGCTAAAAAAGGTTCTACAGATGGGACGAAAGATCAGTGGGTTATTGGATATACACCAGACATTACTGTCGCAACATGGGTTGGTTTTGATCAAACTGATGATACTCATTACCTAAGAAATTCAAGTGGGGATATCGTTGATTCCTTATTTAAAAGCGAAATGTCAGGTATATTACCTAATACTGCTCAGACAAGCTTCTCAACGAAATCTGCTACTACTTTAGCAAATAATACCGGTTCAAATGATAGTGGAGATGGTATTTTAGAATCAGTAGAAAAGCAAACAGATGAAATAAAAAATAAATTATCTGATTCTGCTAAAAAAGCCCAAAAATGGCTCAGTGATAGTATTAATGGGATGTTTGGAAATTAGAACAAATCAATGCAAATTATGGATAAAAATGATACACTAATTAAGTTAATATAAATTATTATTGGAGGAATCAGAAATGGTTGTTAATATTTATGATACAGCGAACCAAATGAGTCAAGATCTTAGTCAAACGGAAGAATATAAGGCTTTGAAATCAGCTTATACAAAAATGCAAGAAGATGAAATTGCATATAAATTATTTAAAGAATTTCAAACAATTCAAATGTCTTTGCAACAAAAACAAATGAATGGTGAAGAAATGACAGACGAAGAACTTGAAAATGCTCATAATCTTTCAGAAAAAATCGGTGATTTTGATACAATCAAAGATTTAATGGTTAAAGAACAAGTTTTAAGTGAAATTATGAATGAAGTTAATTCAATTATCACAAAACCAATACAAGATTTATATCATAATTAATTCGAATAAAAATCCTGGAAGCAAAGCAATTATGTTTTGTACCAGGTTTTTTTTTATAAAGGAGTGGGAAGATGAAATTTATTCATGCAGCTGATTTACATTTAGATAGTCCTTTTGGAGGATTAAAAAATGTACCAAGTCAGTTAATGGATTCGATTTATCAGTCAACATTTAAAGCTTTGAGTAATCTCGTAGATACGGCTATTGAAGAATCAGTAGACTTTGTTTGTTTAGTTGGGGATTTATATGATTCATCTGAGATGAGTATTATGGCACAAACAACGTTAATTAGTCAGTGTGAACGACTGCAAAAGGCCGGAATAAATGTTTATTTGAGTTTTGGTAACCATGATTTTTCTGATAATGCTCAAGATCATTTAACTTTTCCATCAAATGTAACTTTATTTACAAGTGAAGTTGAAACAGTGACGCACATTTTAAAAAATGGCGATGAAGTTCGATTAACTGGGTTTAGTTATGCACATAGATGGGAACCATCAAAAATCGTTGATTATCCTGTTCGTGGTGATGAGAAATGGCATATTGGGCTTATCCATGGGGCAAATGAGGGTATAAATTCAATATCAGATGAAAGTTATGCACCATTTACTGTTAAAGAATTATTACAGAAAAATTATGATTATTGGGGATTGGGTCATATTCATGTAAGACAGATTTTGAATGAACAACCCCCAGTTATCTATCCTGGAAATACACAAGGTCGGCACCGTAAAGAATCAGGCGATAAAGGGTTTTATCTAGTGAATAGTGATGGAAATAAGTTGGTTCCCAAATTTATAACGTCATCTACAATTGATTGGGAAACAGTTAATATTTCAATGGCAAAAATTGATTCACTATCAGATGCTATTGATAAGATTGACGCTGAATGCCAACTTTTTTCTAAAGATAAATCATATTTAATAGTGATACAAATCACAGATTTAGATAATTTTAGTGATAGCCTAGTAAATCGCATTCAAAATGGTGATTTATTAACTGCTTGGATTCAAAAACATATGCCAGATAATTACTATTGGATTGTTAAAATTAAAACGGTGATTAATAAAAAGGTAGCTTTTGAATCAATTGATCAACAATACTGGGAAGAAAGCGCAAAACGTGTTTTTACTGATGATGGAATGACTGAACTCGCTGATAAATTATTACAAATTCCGGAACTTAATACGTACTTATTAGAAACGGGACATTTAGTAGAATTACAAGAAAATTCAAAAACATTGCTTCATGAAAATCAAGCGATAGAGGGTCATATAGATGAAAATAACTAAAGTTAAAATTTACGGATTTGGGAAGTGGCATGATAAAACGTTTGATTTTAATCAAACGAATCAGGTTATTTTTGGTCTGAATGAAGCAGGTAAATCGACGTTAACAGCATTCGTATTGAGTATGTTATTTGGATTTGCAAATGCGAAAAAGAAGTACCAACAATATCTGCCTAAAGACTCATCCACATATGGTGGAGAGTTGGAATTATTAATTGGTAACGATGCTTATCGACTAACTCGTACACAAGGTAAATCTGGTGGCAAGGTATCTATTGTTAAAAGTGATGATGGGATGAAAGTAGCTAGTAGTAAGCTGCATGAATGGCTAAATCCAGTCGATGAAAATTTATACAATCAAGTATTTTCATTTAATCAGCAGGCGTTAAACCAAGTATTTAATTTAACGAATGAAGATTTAAATGAGTATCTAACGACGATGGGAGCAGTTGGTAGTCAAGAATGGTTAGAATTAACTAAAAAAATTCAAAAAGATGCCGATCACGTCTATAAGCCAGCAGGTCGTGTAACTGAGTTAAATAAGGAAATTGCGTTATACAATGATTTAGTTAATAAAATAAATATTGCCAAACAGAAATTTCCGGAATATGTTGAGACACAAAAAAAGTTAGATCAAAATAGGGAACAAATTAAAGGGCTACAAACAACACAATATAATCTAACCAAAGATTACCAACGCTACGAACAATTAAAGCAAAATTGGTCAATATATGAACAATCTAATGAGTTGACGGATAAGCTAAAACAAACTGATGAAGATGCTATGATTTCTGTTGATAATTATCAAAAAATACAAAATTTACTAGAGAAACAAAAGATAAATAATGAAAGGTTAAAATCGATTAATCAGAGTGTAGTTGATGAAAAAGAAAATTTAGCAGCATTAAATTTAATAAATTTTTATGAAAACAATAAAGTTGATTTTGATATATTATTTGAACAATTAGCTGATAATCAACAATATTTAGATAAAGTTGTATTAGAACAGACGAGTTTAAACCAACTATTAACAGAACAAGAACGGTTAATGATGCAATATCAAAATATCAACGGAAAAGTTCCAATAGCGTTTGATCCTGATGATTTTAAAAATATTGTCACATTAATTAAATCTGAAGAGAGCAATAAACGAATACTTCAAGAAATTGAACAAAAGCAATTGACGAAAAAACAAGATATTTTAGATTTAAATCAATCAATTGATCAAAAAAATCAAGTACAAAAAAGTAAATGGTCTACACAACAAAGTATCTTAGTAGGGGTAAGTGTTATACTATTTGTACTAAGTATGATCTTACCAATGCCGTTTAAAATAATGGGATTGATACTAGATATTATGATAGTTGTATATACCATAATTGTATTTAAGCAGTCTAATTCTAAGGATAAATCAAGTAGTGATGCTCTGATGCAAATACAAAATAAAAGACAAATGATTACTGCAGAAATTGATGAAAATCAATTGAAGATAGGTGAACTGGACGAACAATTGAGACAAACTGATACTGAATTAACGGATTATCAAATTCAATACGTTTTAGATGATTTTCCAAAGAATCAGTGGTTCTCAATTCAAAATGACTTAAGTCGAATACAGTCTATAACAGATCAAATTAGTCAAAAATCAGCAGAAATTAAAACGTTAACTGACAAGATAAAAAATTATTTGAATCAGACAGATTTTGCTGATAGTTTTCTAGCACTAAATAAAAGTGATATGGCAGATAGTTTAGCTAGAATTAGAGGCTTTAATGATAAATTACAACCTTTAATTGCTGAATCACAATCAATAAAAAATAAAATGGGCTATTTAAATGAACAACAAAAGCATGAAGATAATGTGACTGCTGATATTTCTAATCAAATTAATGAAATATTAACGCAATATCATTTAACGTCAATTGAGCAATTTGAAAAAAATTACGATTTACAAAAGCAATTTGTTCAAGACAAATCTAAATTGGATACAATTAATGAGCAGCTTCCTGTGGAGGTTAGAAAAAATCTTGCTAGATTTGAAACGAAAGAAAGTTTAGATGAACAATTAGATGAGCTTACAGAACAATTGAAACAATTGCAAAATAGTATAATGAACATTAATCAGGAGATTATTGATCAACAGACGTTATTACGGACTTTGAAGGCAGAAGGGAATTATACAGAACTTCGACAAGAGTTGGCTGAAAAAGTTACAATTTTAAGTGAATTAGCTGATAAATGGTTAACTCAAAAGTTAACTATTAATTGGATTAACGAGGCATTAAAAGACTCTTCTGGGGTTAGAATGCCACAAATGTTGCAATTAGCAAATCATTATTTTGAACTATTAACATTAGGCCATTTTACACAAATAAATAATATATCAGGATTATTAACCGTCGTTTCTTCTGATATGGTATCATTTGAAGTGGGAGAATTGTCACAAGGAACAGCAGAGCAGCTATATATCGCACTTAGATTTGCTTTAATCATGACAATTAATAAATCAATCGAATTACCATTAATTATTGATGATGGGTTTGTTAATTTTGATAAAAACAGAAAAAATGCCGTTTTAAAACTAATACGAGAAATAAGTAAAAAAGTTCAAATTATTTATTTAACGGCAGATGATTCAGGATTAACTGGATTTGATAACGATAAAATAATTAAGTTATAGGAGGATGGACATGGCACAAGAGAAAAAAATATTTGAATATAAAGTTGACGAAAACGTAGCATTATTTGTTTTAATTAAGAGTGCAGAAGTTAGAAATACAAAGAATAATAAGCAATTTATTGCATTTAATTTTGAAGATAGTTCAGGCCAAATTAGCGCTAAGCTTTGGGATGCAACGCCAGAGGCAATTGAACAATTTCAAACGGGTAAAGTTGCCTTTATAAAAGGAAAACGTGAAGTTTACCAAAATAATCCACAGATGAAAATCTATCATATTAGATTGACTGAAGAGGGTGAACCTAATGATCCGAGTCAATTTGTCGTTAGTGCACCAATGAAAAAAGATGAGATGGAAGAAGAATTTAATAAAGCTATTTTTGAAATTACAAACCCAAATTGGAATCGAATTGTAAGATATCTCATTGCCGAAAAACATGATGATTTTTTCAGTTATCCCGCTGCAAAGAAAAATCATCACGCATTTTCTGGTGGGTTAGCCTACCATACACTTTCAATGTTGCGATTAGCTAAATCAATTGTTGCCGAATATGGTGATGTGATTAATGCACCATTACTTTACGCAGGTGTGATTTTACATGATTTAGGAAAAACAATCGAATTATCAGGTTCTGTGGCAACAACTTATACATTAGCTGGAAATTTAATTGGGCATATTGTATTAATTGATGAAGAAATTGTTAAAGCAGCAGGTGAATTAAAAATTGATCTTCAGACAGAAGACATGATTTTATTACGTCACGTTGTTCTTGCGCATCATGGGTTACTAGAGTATGGTTCACCAGTGCAACCTCATTTAATTGAAGCAGATGTTTTACATCAAATTGATAATATTGATGCATCAATTCAAATGTTGAAAGGGTCATTGGCTCATACAGAAGAGGGCGAATTTTCTGAACGTATATTTGGTATGGATGGTCGAAATTTCTATAAACCACATGCTGACAGTAATGTAACAAATAATTAAATTGAAAAATATCTCAATGGATAAATTCCATTGAGATATTTTTTTCGAAAAAAAAACACCAGATATAATCTGATGTTTTGATGTATTTATTTTGAAGATGAAGAAGATGATGATAAGTAGCTTGAAAGAACATCTTTCAAGTCATCATCTTTGATTGATACGTTACCTTTTTTAAGAACTTTACCAACAATTTTTTGTAATTTAGTTGAGTCAGCCATAGTTTCAGTAACAATTTGTTCTTTTAAGTCAGAAATGTGATCGGCTTTTTTACCTTTACCAGCATTTTTAACACTCAAGATTACATCATAACCTGCTGTTGTTTTAACAGGTGTAGTTGTATATTTACCTTGTTTTAAATCAAATGCAGCTTTTTTAAATTCTGCTGTTAGTGTTGTATCTGTATTGTTAAATGCAGCTAAAGTACCACCAGTACTTGCAGAAGTTGTATCTGTTGATTTTGATTTAGCTAATGCAGTAAATTTGTCAGTTAACTTTTTAGCAGTCTTTTGTTCATCAAGTTGTTTGATGATTTTTTCTGCATCTGATTTTGAAGCAACTTGAATACGTTGAACTGTAATAGTTGGTTGGTATTCTTCCCATTGCTTATCTACAGCTGTAGAACTTAAATCACTGTAATGTTTAACAGCAGCTTTTAAAAGTAAGTTAGAACGTAATTCTGCTTTAAAACTAGTCTTTGTCATACTGTTTTGTGATAAGACAGATGAGAAACTTGAACCATATTTAGCTTTATAAGTATCGTATTGTTTTGTGACTTCTTTATCAGAAACATCATCACCATATTGTTTTTCCAATACTTTGTTCAAAATCATTTGTTGTAAAATTGATGTACCACTTGAAGTTTTCTTCAAACTATCGTAGTAAGCACTTTCTGTAACCTTACCACCTGAAGTAGTTGCAACTGTTGAGCTCCCACAACCCGCTAATGTAAATGTTAATAGTACGCCGGCTAAAGCAACAAGCCATTTTTTCATAACCTAACACATCCTATTTCTTAAATTTTTTGTCTTCTCAATGAAAGACTAATACGTTTAATATAACATAATTATCATATAATGAAAGTAAATGACCGAAAATTCACAAAAAAATCAAACTTTTAAAAGCCTAATTCATTGATACTTTTCTAATTTTTTATTAATTTTATTGATATTTGGCTCGATCTCATAAGTAAACTTTTCTATACGATTGCTAATGGAATCGACGATGGGTAATGTTTCTTCGATAATCGTATTCAGATGATCTGTAGCATACTGCAATTTTTTTGATGAATTAGTTACGCGATTGATATCATTTTGATAGTCAGAAAAATCTGCTTTTAACTGAACTTTTTTATCTGCAACAAAAGTAATAAGTTCATCTCTATGGTTATAGGCATAGTATGCTGACCCACCAATAATTGATAACAAACTAATTCGTTTAAGTGTTTTTGACATTATTTTTCTCCAATCTTATTCTTGATTGACATCATAATTGATTCAAGTTGCTCGGATGTGTACTTCTTGGAATTATCCTTGAATGACATTTTAAAAGTATCTTTTGTTGAGTATCTAGGAATTAAATGAAAATGTGAGTGAAAAACAGATTGGTAAGCTAGTTCACCGTTATTATTGACGATATTCATCCCTTGAATATCTGGATTGCTTACTTTAATTGCGGAAGCAATCATTGGAATTTTAGAAAAAACTTTACTAGCGAGTGCTTGGTCATATTCAAAAATATTAGCAACATGTTTTTTTGGAATAACAAGTGTATGGCCTGGGGTTGTTTGTGAGATATCAAGAAATGCTTTAATGTCTTCATCTTCGTATACGGTGAAACTAGGAATATCATTGGCAATTATTTTACAAAAAATACAGTCAGTCATATGTTTGCCTTCTTTCAAAGTTAGTTAATACTTTTATTATACATCATGAATGATAATTCACCATAATATGATATAATTAAAGGCATAAATAAATTGTAAATGGGGAATTAGAAAATGACATTAGAAGTTAAAAATTTAGTGGGTGGTTACTCTCAAATACCAGTTTTAAAAGATATTTCTTTTGAAGTTAAACCTGGAAATGTCGTTGGCTTAATTGGTTTAAATGGTGCAGGTAAATCGACTACAATCAATCATATAATTGGGTTATTAACCCCGCAAAAAGGAACTATTAAATTAAATGGCGTAACCTTAAGGGAAGATAGCCAGGCTTATAAATCACATTTAGCATATATTCCTGAAACGCCTATTCTTTATGAAGAATTAACATTAAAAGAACACATTGAACTCTCAATGATGGCTTATGGATTGAATGAAACTAAGGCATGGAAAAAAGCTAATGAATTACTTAAAATATTTAGACTTGATAACAAGTTAGAATGGTTTCCCGCTAACTTTTCAAAAGGGATGAAACAAAAAGTTATGATTGTCTGTGCTTTTTTAACAGAATCTGATTTTTATGTTATTGATGAGCCATTTCTCGGGCTAGACCCCTTAGCAATTAACGATTTATTAGAGTTAATTGTTGCTGAAAAGAAGCGTGGCGCAAGTGTCTTAATGTCAACTCACGTTTTAGCCACAGCTGAAAAGTATTGCGATTGGTTCATTTTACTGAATAAAGGTGAAATTAAAACACAAGGAACAATGGTTGAATTAAGACAAGCCTATAAGAATCCAGATGCTTCCTTAGATGAAATTTATCTTGGTTTAACTAAGGAAGAGGTAACAAAATGAAAGACTTATGGACAACACGTTTAAAAAGTCATCAGTTATTATTATTAAAATATTTACGATATGTTTTGAATGATCATTTTGTTGTTGCAATTATGTTTTTTGTTGGTGGACTTGGTTTGGCTTATTCAAATGGGCTAAAGGTGATGCCTGTTAATTTAGTTTGGTATCGGCCTGCATTAGTGATTGGATTACTGGTGATTTTACAAATCGGCCGTTTAAGTACGTTATTAAAAGAAGCGGATATTGTTTTTCTTTTACCACAGGAACATGCATTAATTAGTTATTTAAAAAAGGCAAAACGCTATTCAACAGTTATGGCCAGCTTAATGCAAGTTGGATTTATTGTGTTACTTATCCCAGTTATGATGATTGGAATGAAAATCTCAGTAATCAATATTATTTTCTTGATTTTAACGCAACTATGCTTGAAAAATAATTGGTTAGTCATTTCATTACTTGAAAAATATCAAAATAACCGGTTTAGTTGGGGAAGTATCAAATTAGTTAATATTTTATTGCCTATTTTGATTTATATCCTTGGATTATATGGTACGTTTATTCTGAGTTTTATCGTTGCTATTTTAAGTAGCTTTGTTTTAAATCAGCTAGCTGCAAAAGGATTTAAGGAAATCTTTGATTGGAAAAAAGCAATCAGTTTTGAAGAAAATAGAATGTTAGGGATTTACCGTTTCTTTAATTTATTTACTGATGTACCAATGGTTAGAGGGAATGTTAAGAGAAGAGTGTACCTTGATTTCATTTTAAATCATATTAAAAAAGATGACGCAAATGTTTATACATTTTTATATGCAAGGGGATTTATTCGCGGAACTGAATTTAGTGGCTTATTTATTAGATTAACTCTAATTGGAGCGCTAATTATTGCATTTATTTCAAATGGTTGGCTAGCACTCGCATTTTTAATCTTATTTATTTATCTGATTGGTTTTCAATTGTTACCTTTTGCAAAACATTACGATAATATTATTTTTACTAGACTATATCCAAAAGGAAAAGAGTATCAAATTAAGAATTTCAAAAAGTTTACATTAACAATTATAAGTGTAAGTGCAGTACTTTTTAATATCGCAATCTATATTGGTACAGGACAATTTTTAATGATGGGTTATGGTGTTTTGGTGAGTTTAGTGGAAATAATGCTGTTTACTAATGTTTACTTAGTTACCAGAGTTAAAAAAATCCTTGACGTATAATAGGGATGTTTGTAAGATGAAACTATAGCATCAGAGCTTAGTCGGGAAAAAGAGGTAATAATAGTATGGATTTTAATTTAGATCCCGGTTGGCAATTGTTACCAATTGGTGGAGATACAGGCACTGCATACATGGGTACACGTGCACAAGAAAAGGTGTTTTTGAAACAAAATATGTCACCTTTTTTAGCTGCGCTCTCAGTTGCTGGTATTACACCAAAATTAATTTGGACTAAGCGAATCTCAAGTGGGGATACAATAACTGCACAAGAGTGGCTAAATGGACGAAACCTTCATTCTGATGAAATGGATCAAAAAATGGTTCCTGAATTATTATCTAAAATTCATCGCTCAAAGCAATTAAAAAATATGTTGAGACAGGTTGGTGGAGAAGTTATCACACCTAGTGGCTTATTAGCTAATTATTTTGACGATTTGAGTGATGATTTAAAGCAGCACCCCTTGCTATCAAAAATGTTTCAGCAATTAAATGAACATCAACCTGAACTATCAACGGATAAGTATACAGTTTGTCATGGTGATTTGAATCATCGAAATTGGTTACAGTCTGATACTAATCAATTATATTTAGTTGATTGGGAGTCAGCAAAAATTGCTGATCCTGCTATGGATTTGAGCTTAGTTATGTCTGAATACATTCCAGATACACAATGGAGTAGTTGGCTGAGTGGTTATCATGAGTCATTGGAGAATAACGATTTATTAAACAGAATAAACTGGTACATTATAATAGCAAAATTACAACGAATAAAAAAAGCACATCAATTAAGTCGATTTCATGAAATGAATCAGGCAATAATAGAATTACAAAAATATAATATAAAAATGGATTAAAAAGTAAGTGGGGCTAAAACGATTAATACGTTCTAGCCCCACTTACTTTATCAAATGAAATGAGGATATATAAGTTGAGATTAAGAAATAAAGCATGGGCTGAACCGTTAATTGCAGAACATCCGGAACTACTTGTAACATCACCTAATCAGTTTAAGGGTAAATGGCAATCAAGATTTGAGAAAAAACAACCACTTTTTATTGAAATAGGTATGGGTAAGGGTGGATTTATTATGGGAATGGCTAGAAAATTTCCGGAATATAATTTTATCGGAATTGAATTGCAAACGACAATTGCAGCAATTACGTTGAAGAAACAAGTTGAAGCACAAATTCCAAATTTACAATTAATTTTAGGTAACGGTGATTCGGTAACTGAATTTTTTGATGATAATGAAGTTGATGGCATTTATTTGAATTTTTCAGATCCTTGGCCTAAAACAAGACAAGCCAAACGTCGACTTACTCATGGCAGTTTCTTAAAAGGCTATGAAAAAGTTATGAAAAATGATGGTCATCTTGAATTTAAGACAGATAATCGTGGCTTGTTTGAATACTCATTAGTTAGTTTAAATGAGTATGGAATGGGTTATGATCAAGTTTGGCTTGATTTACATGCAAGCGTTGAAGCTGAAGATAATGTCATGACTGAATATGAAGAAAAATTTAGTAAAAAGGGACAGCCTATCTATAAGTTAGAAGCACATTTTAATACGTCTAAAAATCTGGAATAAAAATTCCAGATTTTTTTTGTAAAAACGCCGTTACATAGTAACTAAGCTACATTCATGGATTCTTTTATGGTACTATTATATAATATAAAGTAAGAAATATTAAGCTAAGTGAGTAGACAAAATTGGGACTAATTCGTCCAATAAAATGAAAAGGGGCTCTCTAATATGAATGATAAAACGTTTAATTTAGTTAAAACAATGACTGAACTTCAGGCAACAAGTGGATTTGAAAATAACGTACGTGATGTAATGCGCGAAAAAATGACACCAAATGTTGATGAGGTTGTTCAGGATGGTTTGGGTGGGATTTTTGGTATCCGTAAAAATGCAGATATAAATGCACCTAAAATTATGACCGCTGCTCATATGGACGAAGTTGGATTCATGCTTGCCGCAATTAATGACAATGGGTTATTTTCAGTTCGCCCACTTGGTGGATGGAATCCATTTGTTGTTTCTTCACAACGATTCACACTAACAACACGATCAGGTCAAACGTACCCAATAATTTCTTCTTCAGTATCACCTCATTTATTGCGTGGTGATAATCATCAAAATGCAACACCACAAATTAATGATATTTTATTTGATGGTGGATTTGAATCTGCAAGTGAAGCAAAAGAGTTTGGTATTGCACCAGGAGATTATATTGTTCCGGATGTTGAAACAATTAAAACAGCTAATGGTAAAAATATTATTAGTAAGGCATGGGATAACCGTTACGGTTGTACTGCAGTACTGGAAACACTTGAAAAATTAAAAGACGTAACATTACCAAATACTTTATTCGCTGGTGCTAATGTTCAAGAAGAAGTTGGACTACGAGGCACGCCAGGTGCAGTAAATATGCTGAAACCTGATTTATTTTTTGCTGTCGACTGTTCAGCAGCAAATGATATTGAAACAACAAAGGGAACATTTGGACATCTTGGTGAAGGAACGTTGATCAGAATTTATGATCCAAGATTAGTAACGCTTCCTAGATTAAAAGAATTTTTATTGGATACTGCTTCGGATAACAATATTCCTTATCAGTACTTTGTTTCTCAAGGTGGTACTGATGCTGGCGCAGCTCAAACAGCAAATAATGGTATTCCAAGTTCTGTTATTGGCGTTTGTGCACGTTATATTCATACGCATCAAACAATGTTCTCAATCAGAGACTATGAAGCAGCAAAAGAATTACTTGAAAAAACAATTTTAGGATTGGACCGTTCAACTGTCGATACAATCATTAAGGGGTAGTTAGATTGGAAAAATTAAAAGTTTTAGAAAAAGATAAATTAAATGAATTATTATTGAATGGTAAATCATTGTTTTATTTTACGGCAGGTTGGTGTCCAGACTGTAACTTTATTGAACCATTAATGCCTGAAATTGAAGCAGAGTATTCCGATTTTAAATTCTATAAAGTAGATCGCGATGAACAAATTGAACTTTGCCAAGATTGGGGTATTTTTGGTATTCCGAGTTTTGTTGCATACAATAACGGTGTTGAGCTTGATCGTTATGTGAATAAAGAGCGTAAAACGAAAGAACAAATCGAATCATTTATGAACAAATTAGACTAAACCATTGGGGTGATAGTGATGTTTGAACAAGTTTATAAAAGAGTAATGGTCGGGATAGATGGAAGTGTGCAATCTGAACGTGCATTTAATCAGGCAGTTGAGAGTACTTTAAAAAACGAGGCTAGTTTAATAGTTGTACATGTTGTTGAGCGAAGTGTTGACAATACATTTTCTGAAGATGAAGATGACGTTACAACTGAAGTTAAGCGATTAAATGATACCTTAGCCGACTACAAACAAATTGCGATAGATAAGGGCGTTATTGATGTTGAAACTATTTTAGTATATGGATCTTCTAAAGTTTTATTAAGTCGTGAAATACCAGAAGAAAAACATATTGATTTAATTATGGTTGGGCAAACAGGGGCTAACGTTGTTGAAAGATTTGTGAATGGATCAACAACAGATGCAATTCTAAGAAATGCGCCATGTGACGTCTTAGTCATTAGTGATAATAAGAAGGGAACTCATAAATAAATATGTTAATAGCAAGTTATAATTTAAAGAACGTTGGCGATACATTAATGGTTGTTTTACGTGAAGAGGTAGAAAACCAAAAGTCAGAATTAAAAAATAATGTCGTTCGTATTTTCAATGAAAAATCGAATGAAACGTTGGGATTTAATTTTCTAGAAATCTCTAAAGAATCACTTGATTTAGTAGGTAACGGACAAATCTTTTTAGATGAAAAACAAGTAGAAAAATTAAATCAACTTATCGTTGCTGCTGGATTTAAGGATGTACTTGTTGTCGATGACGATCCTAAATTTGTTGTGGGATATGTAGCTGAATGTAATGAACATCCTGATTCTGATCATTTGCATATCACAAAAATTGAAGTCAATAATGGTGAGACACTAGATATCGTTTGTGGTGCACCTAATATTGAACAAGGTCAGCTTGTTGTTGTTGCTAAAGTTGGCGCAATGATGCCAACTGGGGCTATTATTTGGCCGGGTAAATTACGTGGTATTGATAGTTATGGCATGGTTTGTTCAGCTCAAGAGTTGGCTATTCCTAATGCTCCAACTGTCCATGGTATTTTAGTTTTAGATGAAAAGATGAATCATGTTGGTGATGCATTCGATTTTGAGAAGGCAGCCAAATTATTTGCATAATATAGATTTATAAAAACTAATTGCGGTTATTGCAATTAGTTTTTTACATAGTTAGGATGAAATTAATGGAGCGTTACGATGGACCTGCATTTTATAAGAAAACGTTAAAAAAAGATGTAAATAAACCACATCACAATGAGAAATTTGCGCGCAAAGAGACAAAGATAGATAGTCAAAGTGAAAAAGCACAAATTAATCGCTATTCTCGAGGTTTCAAACCAAAACAAATCCCCACATTTTTTACAAATAAAAAGCAAAATAAAAACGTAAGGTATCGGAAAATTTTAGTTCAATTAACTAAAGCAAAGGATACTTATTTACTGTTTGATGATTTTGCTGAAGAGGAAAATCAAGTATCTAATAATGATGAAAATACGTTATATTCTGTGGATAGTGTAGCTAAAAAAATAGTACCAGAAGTAGATTCAGTAATCGAAGATAATAAACAAGAAGATACTTTATTACAAAATACAAATTTAGAGCCTGATGTGTTTGATGAAAAAAATGAACAGATAAAAAAAGCAAATATAAATGTAGTTGCTAATAACAAGCACGCTTTAGCTCGAGGATTATTTGAAATATCAGTTTCTGAGAATGAGGCTCAAAATGAATTAGCCGTTTTTAAAAATAAACCTGAAGTTTTGTCACGTGAAGAACTTGCATTTGTAAGTACCAATCACCAAACTAATGAAGAAGTAC